>CAMYYQ010000303.1 GCA_947303535.1 uncultured Ruminococcus sp. | reverse complement strand
CCTCTGAAAGCTTTATATGGATATCTCCGCAGTCGATAGTGCGTTTTTTCATATCCACCTTTATGACTGTGCCGTTTTCGTATTCGCTTGTTATTATATCTCCGTCAACGCTGTAATCCTCGATGAAGCTGTCCGACACCTTTCTCAGCACAGGCTCCACAAGGTTATGATACTTTGCGGCAGTATCCGTCCAGTACCTGTGATCGGCATAATAAAGCCAGTCGTACTCCGTATCTTTAAGACTGCTGGTCTCCTCGTATATCATATCAAAGCTGAGACTGCTTCCCGTAGCCGCAGCCGTAAGCATGAGCTTTTCGGGGTCAGGATCGCCGTTCACGGCTTTTGTGGAATATGGTATGAGCCCGTGGAGAACCAGCTGATAGAACGGTATATCCTCATCGAACATATCAAATCTGCTCGAACTGTCGGGAACATCGGTTATACAGCTCACATAGGGCAGTGCATAGGCATTTGCTCACTCTGCAAGTATGCCGCCGCTGAGTTTATCGCCTATCTTCCTGTAACTGTCTGCAAGTATTTTCTCGGCTTTTGCACGGGAGATATTCTTCTTGCCGTAGTCGCCGTAAAGCGAAGTCGTAAGGCTTGCAAGTGATACACCGTCAAGACCTGACTTTGAATAGCTGTCCGCCATATCGCCGAAAACCTTGCTGTAATAGCTTGGTGAAAGCAGGGACATATTCTTACGGAAGCCGTCAGGTATGCCGTAAGCCCTGTCATAGCTGACTATCTGTGAATACGCTCCCGAAACTCTCACAGCCGTATCAGTAAAGGAGTAATATCCGTTGCCCGACAGGAAATCCCTGTTGTCCGAAACAGGATAAAAAGCATATCCGTTTTTGTCTATAAGGTCGGTGAGCTTCTTGAAATCACTTTTGCCGCCCAGCTTTCCCGACGGGTCTGCATCGGTGTCAACCTTGTTCTTCATGCCGTCATTGGTCCAGTTGCTGTAGGATATGACCATATCCTCAACGCCCTTGTTACTGAGTTCGCCGATGATATCAGCTGCCTGAGCATAATCGGTGACGGAAGTTTTCATATTCACAGGTATACCGAAGATATTCTTCTTTTTCATAGTACCGCCGTACAGTCCCAGATACAGGGCGGAGCTGTCGGCAGTACATTTCTTTGCAACTCCCTGCTCCTCCATGAGGTACTGTCTGTAACGGGCAGCTATGTCTGTATAGTCCGCACCCTTTTTCGAGATAGGGTAATACAGCATCTCTATATCGTCAGACTTTATAGCACCCTTTTCAAAGACGGTATATCGCTCATTGCTGCTGCCCGACATATAGAAGCTGTCCATTGCACGGAGAATGAATGTAAATCTGCATATATTATAGCTGCTGTTGGACTGCTTTGACACGTTCGCGGTGATATAGGCGTTTGAGTCGCCTTTAGCTGCAACCGCAAGCAGAGCATTATCCTCCTTGACTATGCCGTAAACGGGCAGGTATATCTGCTCGGTAACAGCTCCCTTTGTCTGAGGTACAGCCGTAACATCGTTTCCGTAAACTCTCTGCTGATAGGTGTTAGTCTGAAATGAGCGGTTGTTGTTGAACCTTACCAGTGCACCGCTTCCGTCAGGGATAACGAAATAGCCCTCCTCCTTATCGGAAGCTGCTCCAAAACAGCCGAGTACCGTCATTTCCGTAGCAATATTGGCGTTTTTGCTCTCCTCTATCTCAGATACCTTGACGCTTGCCTTTAAATGGTCGTCCTCAAGGGTATACTCCACGGGGACCTTAAAGCCTGCCTTTTCATAATTATATACCACACGTATGCCGTCTTTGATATCACTTACCTCAAACTTGCAGTCACCCTCGCTGCCCGATCTGAGCATATTGTTTCCCGAACGGCTAAGAGGTACACCGTATCTCAGCATATTCGATGACCTGAGTTCATCTGCAAGGAGCGATGTGGCAGTTTTGTCCTGCGCTGCTTCAAGGGGCGATGACCACCATATATAGCCCGTATCCTTGTTTTCAATGCCGAATATGGCACTTCTGTCGTCAACTATCATGCGGAATCTGTCATTTTCCGCACCGTATCTGAAAACGCCGAGAAAATGGCTGCCGTCAGCATTAAGCCACGCAAATTCGCCGCTTTCAGCCTTATAGACCTTTTTTCCGTCCTCTTTTCCGCTGTACGAAAGAGTGATATCGGGCTTTTTAAAGTCTTTTTGCAGAAGCTCCAGCGTTTTCCCGTCAGCCGAAAGGAATGCGTATTTGCTGTCAAGGGAAGAGATTATTTTCCTCACTCTCACGACCTTTGCCGCATCTTCATCGGTAATGACGAAAAATCTGCCTGCATCGCTTAGCCATAGCTTTCCGTCATCGCACTTGCTGCCGCTTTTGAATGAAGCTGCCGCCTTGCCTGTCTTTGTGTCAACAGCAACAAGCTCCCCAAGCTTTTTCAACTCATCTATCTTATCTGCCACAAGCTGCTGCTCGTCTGTGTAGTCCTTTTTGCTTTTGGGCTTTCCGCCGACTGACTCCCACAGCTTATCATCGAAATCCTTATCCTTACGGTATATGTCATAGCCGTCGGAAGTACCTATCTTTTCCAGATACTTCTCTGCGTCCTCTTCGGACAGTTCCGCTTTCTCCACTGTTTCCGAACGTTTAGCCTTTTCAGCTTTTTCACCGTCAGCTTCGGAAGTCTCGGCAGATAACTCGATATCATCTTCCGCAGCTAAAGTCCTGCCTGAAATAGTCACAGATGATACAGCCAGAAGGCACAGCAAAAGCTTTTTTATATTGCCCATAATACCGCCCCCTCAGACTCTTGTCCTGTAGGACAGCTCGGTGTAGATAGTGGATATGAATATGTATACTTGCTGTATCAGCGACATAAAGAGTACCAGCAGGAAAAGCATTATGAGCATTGCGGCAATGGTAAGAACTACCGCAAATACGGTCTTGCCGAGAGAATACTGATGTACCGACTTCACAGCCGAAAACAGCAGCAGCACCGTCCAGCCCGTTCCGATTATCTCTATTACCTGCATAAAGATATATTCATCGCGTATGAGTATGTGTGAAAGTCCCACATTTATATAAAGCTGCACAACATAAGGTATAAGTGCGTATGCACTGTATATGCAGATGTTTT
>CAMYYQ010000302.1 GCA_947303535.1 uncultured Ruminococcus sp. | reverse complement strand
TGTCAGACATGGTTTCTACAGCTTACGGCAGCCTTGCAATGATGACTTCTGTACTCGTTTCTCCTGACGGTATATATGAGTATGAGGCTGCACACGGTACTGTTCAGCGCCACTATTATAAGTACCTCAAGGGCGAGGAGACTTCTACAAACTCTGTTGCAACTATTTTTGCATGGAGCGGTGCTCTCCGCAAGAGAGGTGAGCTTGATAATACTCCCGAACTCTGCGATTTCGCTGATAAGCTTGAAAAGGCTACTATCCAGACAATTGAGGACGGAGTTATGACAGGTGATCTTTACCTTATTTCTAAGCTTGACAACAAGAAAAAGGTCGATTCCAAGACTTTCCTTGATGAAATAAAGATAAGACTCGACAAATTAATGTAAATAGAGAGAAGGCATATCACGATGTCAAAAAACTCAATATCAAACTCTGTTATTAGAAGGCTTCCGAGATATTACAGATTTCTTGGAGAGCTTGAAAACAACGGATATGTCCGCATATCTTCAAGGGAACTGTCTGAGAAAATGGGGCTCACTGCTTCTCAGATAAGACAGGATTTCAATTGCTTCGGTGAATTCGGTCAGCAGGGATACGGCTATAACGTCGGAGATCTGCGTATCGAGATAGGCAAGATACTGGGACTTGACAAGCAGACTCCTATGATACTTCTTGGCGCGGGAAATCTCGGCAGAGCTATTGCTACGCATATTGATTTCCACAACAAGGGATTTGATCTTATTGGTGCATTCGATATCAATCCTGATCTTATCGGAAAGGATATCGGTGAACTCAAAGTCAGGGGAGTAGACGAGATAGGAACTTTTTGTGCTGAGAATAAGCCTGTAGCGGCTATACTCTGTGTACCTATGTCTGCCGCAGAAAAGCTTGCCGATACTCTTATTGAGTGCGGTATAAAGGCTTTCTGGAACTTTACTCACTATGACCTTAAAGTTACACGTAAAGGTGTGGCTGTTGAAAATGTTCATCTTGGAGACAGTCTTACTACATTATCATAGTGCCTGAATAATCTTGGTGAAAAAGATAAAGTATAACAAAAGAAGCAGATACAGTTGTATCTGCTACTTTTATTTTTCTATGAATGTGAAAAAAATATCAAAGTTTTGCGAGTAATATATTTAAAACAGAATTGTTGTATTCCAAAATAGAATTACTTTTAGTATGCATTGCATAAAAGATATAATAAGTTTTTTAGCAATTGTATAACCCGTAAAGAAAAACTGGCAGTATAATCATAGGTATTATATCGGCATAAAATGCTTGTTTATTGAAGAAAGTAAGACAAATGCAACAAAAATAACACACTTTGTTCTTAATAATGTATAAACTACAAATGAGCAATATAAAAACCAATATATCATATCATTTTGTGCTGCTGAAAAGGCTGTAACCATTTGTTAATTAGATATCAATATCTGAATAGCGATATTCTTAAACTGAATTTGAATTTATTGAAATATACTGGTATACTAATATTGTGTGATAATGTAATAAGGGGATAGATGTCGATCGGTGACATCGCCTCTTAAAATGTTTAGGAGTGGATATTAAATGGATTATCGTATTGAACATGATTCCATGGGCGAAGTGAAAGTTCCCGCTGATAAGTATTGGGGAGCTCAGACAGAACGCAGTCACGAGAACTTTCTTATCGGGGTAGGCATCGAGACTATGCCGAGAGAGATAACTCACGCTTTCGGAATACTCAAAAAAGCCGCCGCAATGGCTAATCATTCAGTCAGACCAGAGAGAATGACCGATGAAAAGCTTTCCGCAATATCGCAGGCTTGTGATGAGGTCATCAGTGGTTCTCTCAACGATCATTTTCCATTAGTTGTATGGCAGACAGGCAGCGGTACTCAGTCAAACATGAATGCTAACGAGGTTATTGCGAACCGTGGCAATGAGATCGCAGGTGCTAAACTGCTCCACCCGAATGATGACATAAATATGAGCCAGTCATCAAATGACACTTTCCCGACAGCTATGCATATCGCTGCTGTTCTTGCTCTTGAGGATAAGGTCGTTCCTGCGATCGATACCCTTGTTGAGACCTTCAAACGCCTTGAAGCAGAGAATGAGGGAATAGTCAAGAGCGGCAGAACTCATCTTCAGGACGCAACTCCTATTAAATTCTCACAGGAGATAAGCGGCTGGAGAGCTTCTCTGGAAAAGGACAGGAAGATGATACTTGCTGCCTGTGAAGAGCTCAAAGAGCTTGCCGTAGGCGGTACAGCCGTTGGTACAGGTCTCAATGCGCCCAAGGGCTTTGCGGATAAAGCTGCTGAAGCTATAAGCAAGCTTACAGGTAAGAAATTCGTATCCTCTGACAATAAGTTCCATTCACTTACTTCAAAGGACGAGATTGTATTTGCTCACGGTGCATTAAAGGCACTTGCAGCAGATATGATGAAGATAGCAAATGACGTCAGATGGCTTGCTTCAGGTCCTCGTGTAGGCCTTGGAGAGATACGTATCCCCGAGAATGAACCGGGCTCGTCCATAATGCCGGGTAAGGTCAATCCGACACAGTGCGAACAGGTAACTATGGTGGCTGTTCAGGTCATAGGAAATGATGTTGCTGTTGGAATGGCTGCTTCACAGGGTAATTTTGAGCTCAATGTGTTTATGCCTGTTTGTGCATATAATTTCTTACAGTCTGCAAGACTTCTTGCTGAGTCCATAACATCGTTCAATAAGAACTGCGCTGTGGGAATTACGGCAAATAAGGATAAAATGCACCATAATCTTTACAATTCACTTATGCTTGTTACAGCTCTTAATCCTTACATTGGATATGAGAATGCTGCAAAAACAGCCAAAAAGGCTTTCAAGGACAATATTTCCCTAAAGGAAGCCTGCGTTGAACTTGGTTTCCTTACGGCTGAAAAGTTTGACGAGGTATTCCACCCAGAGGAAATGGTCTGATATAAAAGGAAAGGAAGCGTACATATGGAAACTTTTACATACTACCCAGGCTGTACGCTGAGAACAAAGGCTAAAGATCTTGATATGTATGCAAGATCTTCTGCCGAAGCTCTCGGTATTGCTCTTGAAGAGCCTGCTGACTGGCAGTGCTGCGGCGGAGCTTATACTACAGCTAAAGACGAGATAGC
>CAMYYQ010000301.1 GCA_947303535.1 uncultured Ruminococcus sp. | reverse complement strand
TTTTGAGAGCTTCCCAGTCTTTTCCGATTTCGGTATCGGTAAGGCGGTACATAACGCCTCTTGTTTCGTTGGTGTATATTCCGTATCCTGTCATAGTCTCGCCCATGCCGTATCCATAGTCGAAAATAGGAGTCATCTTTGAAAGGTCGGTGTATTCCATAAGTGCGTCATACTGCTCCTCAGTGATGAAGCTTCTGTAAGCGCCTGACTGATGTTTCAAAACGGTAGTAGCCTTTTCCTTTGCAGCTTTTTTCATCTTTTCATCGGAAGCTGCAAGGCGTTCGCACTTGATATAAGTAGCAACAGCTTTGCCGTTGTCAGAGCCTTTTACAAGCATACGCGCATCGAAATTGCAGGAGATGTAGTTCTTGTCTGCATTTGGAGCTTTCGGGAAAGGCACTATCATAAGGTCTGCCTCGGGATTTGCTGCGTTGGATATAGGCAGAGACCAGTCTGTTGAAGCGTAGAACAGCGTGTTGAAGTCGGTAGGGAATGTATCGCGCCAGTATGAGCTGTACCAGCCGTTGAGCAATATATCGTTGTTCAGGCTTACAGCATTTGCTATCTCTGGATCGAGAATATTGTTTTTCAGCGTATTGCCGTCAAATTCCACTACTCTGTGACCTGTAGACGCAAAGGCGGCCTGTCCGTACCAGCCGTTTATGCCGCATCTGTAAGCACCGGGATTGTTGGCGATGAATTTCTCAATCATGGACTTCATAGCGTTCCAGTCCCATTTGCCTTCCTGCCAGAGCTTGCGCGGGTCCTCGATACCCTCTGACTGCATGAGCTTTCGGCTGTAGGTCAGCAGAAACGGGTCTGAAATGGAATATGGTACAACATAGTGCTGTCCCTTGTAAGCAAACATATCAATAACGCCCGACATCTCGTCCCAGAGACCGCTTTCTTTCATGCCAAGTTCCTCATAGTAAGGGTCAAGAGCGTCGAACTGATCTCTCATTACGCCGTCAGGGAATACTCCTGCATCGTATGGGAACATATCCACTGCCGCACCTGCATTTATCTGTGAAGCCAGTTCGTTGTACTTGTCCTCGGCAGTTGTGGGGAGATATGTTACCTTACCGCCGTAAACGTCCTCGAACAGTGAAAGTGCAACAGCCTTTTCCTCGGCTTCGCCCGGGTTGAGGTCATAGTCTGAGAGCCAGTATATCTCCATTGGTGTATCGGGTTCGTTGGAAGCAGTTGTTTCCGTGGTAGTCTGAGCTTCTGTGGTATTTTCCTTTTTATTGCCGTCCTTCTTTTTACTGCATGAAACGGCAGCTGACATTACAGCTGTAACGGCAAGTATAGCCGCGATCAGCCGTTTTGAATTTTTCATGTGATTACTCCTTTCATGACCGCTATCTTAATTTTTATGCGGTATGAACCACTCTATATTATACTCGTTCGCGGTCAAACTGTCAAGGCATTATAGTCCTTAGCCGTTAGCCGAAAGAGTTCGCTTACGCTCACATTATTAATAATTCGCCGAAGGCGACACCTTGGCTAATAGCTAAAGGCTAAGGGCTAAGGGCTAATATTACGGGCTCCTTTGTTTAAAAATGCCAAAAATGAGCGGCGTTATATGTGAAGTTGTTAAAAAATTGCGGAATTGAAGTAAAATTGCGTGACATTTCATAAGTATTATGTTATAATGTTAATAAGAATTTTATGCGGACATGATGATAGTCCGTGCTAATATACACAGGAAGGGATTTATAATATGGACAATAACAGATACGATAGATACGATTCACATCGTCCCCGTAAAAGAGTATCCCGTAAGACTCTGAGAAGAAGACAGCTTACAGCACTTTTCATCATTGCATTGCTTGTGCTGCTGCTCATACTTCTTATAGCTCATTCGTGCTCGAAAAAGCCCGAGAGCGATAAAAAAGGCAAGGTAGGCAAGGTAACAACTACAACAACCACTATGGTAGTCACGAATACAGACCCAGCCATAACCACAACAGCAGTTACCACAACTGCGTCAGAGCCTGTAAACAAGAGCGATTTCAAGCTTGATAAGTATTCAGTATACATCGAAGTCGGCGAGACAGATACTCCTATGGTACAGCAGTATCCTGACGGTGCAACTGAAGCAGATGAACGCTGGTCAACAGGCGATTCTACTGTTGCTACAGTAGATGACTTTGGTCACATCAAGGGCGTTTCACCGGGAACCTGCTACGTTACTCTCAGATCTGCACAGGATCCTGAGCAGGAAGTAATGATAAAGGTAACTGTCCGCGGTGACGGAACTACAAACAATGATACAGCTACGCCTCAGTCCAACAGGACTGAGGCTCCTGAGCCCCCTGTTTATGATACAGAGGGGCTTACTTATGTACAGGGAGTTTTGATAGCTAACAAGAGCTACAGCCTTCCGCCTACATTTGAGCCAAACCTTGAACCGCTTGTTTATGAGCAGTTCCAGAAGCTTTCAAGCGATGCTTCAAAAGAGGGACTGAAAATATACGTTGGCTCAGGATTCCGTTCGTACAGCGATCAGGAGAAGATATACGACAACTATGTACAGCAGGACGGCAAGGAAGCAGCTGATACCTATTCAGCCCGCCCCGGCTACTCCGAGCATCAGACAGGACTTGTAATTGATGTAAACACTATAGATGATGCGTTCGGATATACTGCCGAATCCGCATGGCTCGCAGAACACGCTCACGAGTACGGATTTATAATCCGCTATCCGCAGGGCAAGGAAGCTTATACAGGCTATCAGTATGAACCGTGGCATATAAGATATGTAGGCTCAAAGCTTGCAACAAAGCTCTATAACAGCGGTCAGTGCCTTGAGGAGTATCTCGGCATCAAATCTGAATATAAGGAATAATTGATCCCCTGTCAGCAGACGGGGGCATTTTATTTGAGCCATTAGTCATTAGCCGTTAGCCTGTAGGGGACGGCGCAGCTAACAGCTGCACGTACCCTCTGTCCTGCTGACATCTCCCTACACTGTAGGGAGTCACTCGACGTCCCGTTGTAGGGAATAAAAGGCTAACGGCTCAAATCCAAATTTTGCAAAGCAAAAATCGGATTTGTTGACTAATCCTCGGATATGTGGTAAAATCAGAGTACATAATATAAAGGCGGTGCGGTATGCCAAGATTTTTTACGAAT
>CAMYYQ010000300.1 GCA_947303535.1 uncultured Ruminococcus sp. | reverse complement strand
CAATGCAACTTTCCTGTCGTCACTTCGAAACGGACTCTTCTTCATACCGATACTGCTGATACTCCCGACCATATTCGGTATCGACGGCATCATATATACAGGCCCGACAGCAGATATGCTCTCCGCAATTGTTGCGATAGTCATGGCTGCACTTGAATTCCGGGCTATGAACAGACTTGAAAAGAAGGCGGAAGCAAAGCCCGCTGATTAAAAGGAAGGCGATAAGATGTTACAGGACATAGCTCCTCACAGATTTGACAACAGCTATTCACCCGACCACAAGCCGGACAGGGGAGACACGGTTCTCCACTTCAGGGCGGGGGCAGTCCTCTGCGACACTCAGCAGGAGGCGCTGTTCCCGACATACAGCGACTATGACGGTCCCGAGTCTGTGGTATATCTTTTCTCTATAGACGACAGGCGCTATTTCCTGATACTGGATGAAAATGCGTCGGCTGAGGAGAATTACAGCTATGTTGATGTGAAGAAGCTGCGCTGGTCTCCTGAGATAGGCGGCGAGAAGGTGTTCATCGCCTTTACGGCCCTCCATCTCTGGGACTGGTACACCAACAACCGCTGCTGCGGACACTGCGGCGGAAAGACCATACCCGACCTCAGCGAAAGAGCGCTCCTGTGTACGAGCTGCTGCCGGGTGATATACCCGAGGATCAACCCCGCTGTTATAGTCGGCGTAAGGAACGGCGACAAGCTGCTTATCACACGCTATGCCGAGAGCAGAGCCTTTCGGCATGATTCACTGGTAGCCGGCTTTACCGAGATAGGTGAGACCTTTGAGGAGACTGTCCGCCGTGAGGTTATGGAGGAGGTCGGACTGAAGGTGAAGAACATCTCCTACTACGCTTCACAGCCCTGGGGCTTCTCAGGGGGAATACTTGCCGGATTCTTCTGCGATGTTGACGGCAGCACGGATATCAGGCTTGACGAGAGCGAGCTGAGCGTGGCACAGTGGGTATCCCGTGAGGATATATCCGGACAGCCCGACGGCTACAGCCTTACGAACGATATGATGATGCGGTTCAGGAATAACAAAGCATAATACAAAAGCCCCGTGAACGGTAAGACGGATACGCATATAAAAGTATTGCCCCAAAGCAGTTTAGCTGCTTTGGGGCATCGTATTTCTTTAACTGCTCAGATAAATCAGTATTCAGCTGATCTGAGTTTTTCTATCTCGTCAAGCAGATCAAGTATATCCTGTCTTGCATGAGCTATGAAATCGAAATCTGCTTCTGTAGCACCTATCAATTCGATATCTTCGCCTTGTGTTTGAATAAAGCTTGAACCGCACTCCATATCCCGGCCTTCTACAAAAGCTTTCCATGGACCCTTTGTTGCTTTTTCAACTCTTTCCCTGATAGCTGATAATTCATTATCACTTATCATAGCACACCTCTGAATTCCGATTTTGTTTATATTAGTAATAATTATAGCATGACATAGCTGCACTGTCAATAGAAACGCCATAATATTTCTGACCTTACATCAGAAATACTATGGCTCAAAACTATTATATAGTACCTCCACCATCGTCCACGGGGCTTTAAATATCATGGCAAAAAACAAACTGCTGAACACACGGACAGCAGTTTGTTTTATATTTAAGGGGGTGAAAGTGTTCTTTGATTATCCCTTTACGCCGCCGAGAGCAACACCTGCGATGATGTACTTCGAAAGCAGGAAGTAGATCGCCAGCAGCGGGACAACTGTCAGGAACAGTGCGAGGTAAACAGCACCAAATTCCGTCTTATACGTATCACCGTTGAGGAGCGCAACCATCATAGGCAGCGTGTACAGCTTTGTTCTTGTAAGAAGGATGGAAGGCATGAACAGCTGGTTCCAGCTGGTTACGAAGGCGAAGATAGCCTGTGTAGCCATAGCCGGCATCATCATGGGGATAACGATCTGATTGAAGATTCGGAATTCACCTGCGCCGTCTATACGTGCTGACTGGAGGATCTCCATCGGCAGAGAAGGAATCATGTACTGCCTCATGAAGAATACCGTAGCAGGAGCAGCGATAGAGGGAAGGATGAGTGCGAGGAAATTGTTTGTCATACCGATCTTGTACATGAACTGATAGAAACCGATGGAAATAACCTGTGCAGGGATCATCAGGATGCACATGATAACGGTGAAGAACGGCTTTCTCAGCTTCCAGTCATAAGCAACAAGCGCAAATGCAGTCATTGTTGAGAAATAAACTGAGCAGAATGTTGAACCGACTGAAATGATAAGCGAGTTCAGGAAGCCTCTGAAAGGATCAAAGGTCTTGGAAGTCAGTACCTTGAAGTTATTTGCAAGGTAATGCGAGGGGATAAGCGATATAGCATGTGACTGTATCTGGTTTGTGCTTCTCGTTGCGTTCACGAACATGATAACGAAGGGGAACAAGCTGAGAATCGTAAGAATCGGTTTTCTTATTAGTAACAGACATCAGAAGCTCCTTTCTGCCTGGCGTGCAGCCTTCCTGGCGAGTTTCTTCTCTTTTTCGATCTTAGCCTCGTCCTTGTCACGCATGATCCAGAACAGTACAGCCGAGCAGACAGATATGATAAGGAACATGATCATACTTGCTGCAGCCGCCTTGTTGTAGATATAGCTTCCGGAGAATGCCTGCTGCTGAATGAATACGCTGGTCGTACGTGTAGCCTTATCCGGACCGCCGTCCTGATAGAGCTTGGGGATATCGTACATATTAAGACCGCCGACAAGACTTGTTACCAGAGTATAGAGGAGAACAGTCTTGAGGTTGGGTATTGTGATCTTGAAGAATGTCTGAACACTGTTAGCGCCGTCGATCTCAGCAGCCTCGAAGATGTCAGGGCTGATACCGAGAACACCGGAGATAAGTACGATCATTGTATTTCCGTACCATGTCCAGAACTGGATGAATGCAACAATGAGCTTTGCAGCCTTCTTATCAACTGTGAAGTTGTAAGCAGCCTCTCTGATTCCTGTTGACATCAGAAGGTCATTGATAGGTCCGATGGGGTAGCTGAACAGAGTTCTGAAGAGAACGGCAACTGTAGCAGCTGTGATAATATTCGGCATATAGAATACTACCTTGAAGAAGCCCTTGCCCTTGATATCTGTCGCATGGGAAGTGAACCATGCAGTA
>CAMYYQ010000299.1 GCA_947303535.1 uncultured Ruminococcus sp. | reverse complement strand
TTCGGCAAACATATCGAGGATAGGCGGTATATTTGTATTGTTCCTGAGTCGTGCAAGAGACTTGTTGAGCTCGGTATATTCCGCCATAAAAGCCTTGTATTTAGCAAGGTTGTTATAGTTTACGCTGATAGTTGGTTTGTTTTTTACACGGGTGCAGAGGTTTATAGGGACATATTCCCTTATATGCACTTTCTTTCCTGTAGAAATATCAGTGCCTATATATGTAGCACCCTCGCCGTTGTATTCCAGAAGAATACCGCAGAGGTACTTGCCGTGGAGTATCGTACCGGGTGGGACATACATGGGTTCGTGAGCGTCGCTCTCAACAAATCCGCATGACGGACATACATGAAGCGATGCGTCGTACTGTTCCATGCATCTGTAGCAAAATTTACTGTCTCCCAAAGCAGCTCCTCCTCCTAAAAATAGTCGATGCATAATAAAGGCATCATATCTATTTTATCAGTAAAAAAGAAAAATGTCAACCATTTAGAGCCTTATATTCCTTATTCTCGTGAATTTGTATTTTTTTTGTAATAATTTCACGGAGTTTTTTTCTCAATTGTAATATTTGAGTTAAAAGAAAGAGGTCCGGAAGTACTTCCGAACCTCATTATTGTTATATATTTCCGTTATTTACAGAAATGATCTTCATAGAACTGAATTTGAATGTGCCGTCCTCTTTTTCGGTAAGGCGGAATTCAACGTTCTTTGATACGTTCTTGTCCATCCACTGCGGGAGCTCGTCAACATAATCAACATTGAGAGTATAGGTATTACCGTTCTTGACGATAGACTTTATTTCAGGTGAGTATGTATGAGTTATAGGCTTTGATCTTACGTTATACACGCCGTCTGCGTAGTAGAAGCGTGATTCAATAGGACCTACTGTTGCGTGCTCAAACGGAGGCAGGTTTTCACCGAAAAGCTCTACTGCATACTTCTCAACATCTACATCGGGGATAGAAACTGTATCAAGAGTAAGCTCATACTTTGATATCTTGCTCTCGTCCATGATGATAGACCAGATAGTAGCTGTGATTATCTGCTCTGATGTGAGCTGTGAAGGATCAGAGAATGGCTCTATATCCATGATAGCAGCAGGGTATATCATTTGTGTGAAGCTGTCCTTTTTAGCTTCTCCCGAAGTGAAGCTGCGAAAAAATCCGACACATTTGATTATAGTCGCAACGATACCGATAACGGCAAATATGGTGAATATTACGCCAAGAACAGTGAAAAGGCGTTTTCTCTTGTATGGATCACCTGCGGCAATATCGTCAGCCTCGGTATGCTCCTTGCGCTGTGCGATAAGCTCGTCAGGATCTTCATCAAGTATGCGTCCGAGAGCAGATGTTACCTTGCCCTTTGGCTTTTTAGGAGCAAATTCCGATGTTTCAGAAGCTTTTTCGGCTTCTGTCTCAGGCTTTTCTGCAACTTCCTCAGCAGCCGCTGTTTCATTTGTTTCTGTATCCTCATCAGCTGATACAGGCTCTTCTTCAGCGGTAAAGTCCTCGTCCTCAGGCTCGGAGTCTGGTATTACAGCAGGTGCAACTGCGCCCATCTGTGCTCTTCTCATTTCGATGACCTGCTGCTGTTTATCAGCAGAAAGCTCGTCAAAACGCTCTTTGAGCTCGGGGGAGAGTCCTGCGATTATATCTTCGTCGGAAAGTACCAGCGGTTCACTTGGAGCTTCGGCTGCTTCTTCCTTTGGAGTATCCATATCTGCAATGGCTTCTGCTGCGTCCTCGCGGATATTGTCCAGCATATTATCTACAGGATCGTTGTATGAGTCAGCTTCAACGCTGTCCTCGGGGTGATTTATAGCAGCGATAGCTGCGTCTATAAGCTCTGTTGCTGACGGAGAATCCTCTGATTCAAATAATCCGTCCTCGGGAGCAGGCTCTGTATCTGTATCGGCCTTTGGCTCGTCCTTGCCCTTGCCCATAAGCTTCTTGAAAAATCCCAGTTTCTTAGGCTTTTCGCTCTCTTCTTCCTGTATATCGGCAGCAGCTTCTTCCGCAGCTTCGCCAAGAGATTCGATAGCTTCATCAACTGCGTTGTCAGATGAAGAGTTAACGATGATCTCCTCGTCCATAGTAACGGCTGTGGGAACATCAGATGCAGCTTCTTCGGCAAGACGCTTCATTTCCTCGATCTGACGGAGCTTTTCTTCTTCAAGAGCAATGCGGCGCTGTTCAGCCTCTTCCTCGGCGATACGCTGTCTTTCGGCTTCCTCAGCCAGTCTCTGACGCTCAGCCTCTTCCTCGGCAAGACGCTGCCTTTCAGCTTCCTCAGCAAGTCTCTGACGCTCAGCCTCTTCTTCGGCAATGCGCTGTCTTTCGGCTTCTTCGGCAAGTCTGCGCTGCTCAGCTTCTTCCTCGAGCCTTCTTCTTTCAGCAGCTTCCTCTGCAAGACGTTTTTTCTCCGCAGCGGCTTCTGCGATCCTGCGTGATCTTTCTTCTTCCTCAGCTATACGCTGTCTTTCAGCCTCTTCACGGGCAAGTCTGCGCTGCTCAGCTTCTTCTGCAAGGCGCTGTCTCTCGGCAGCAGCCTCAGCAGCTCTTCTGGCTCTTTCAGCTGCTCTTGCTTCCTCAGCAGCAGCTTCGCTGGCAAGCTGTGCCTGTCTTTCTCTTTCAGCTTCTTCGCGTCTGAGTGCCTCATAATCAGGAAGCTCTCCTGTTATGACGATCTTCTTTTTCTTTGCAGGCTTAGGGAGCTCTTCGCTCATTGGGATAGCATCGAATACCCTTGTAGTCTCTGCCGAAGCTTCTGTATGCATTACTTCGGATATGATATTCGGTACGTATTCCTCTTCCTCCTGCATTTCAGGCTCAGGAGCTTTTTCTGTCGGCGGTGCGAACTCCCATACAGAAGGCGGTGTATCCTCATGGTACTCCTCAACAGGAGCGGTATCATCAAGGTAATGCTTTTTCTCGTCTTCAAGTGCATGGAGCAGGTCGTCGACCGACATATCGTCGAATTTGCTCTTTCTTACGGAACGGGGAGTATTATGGCTGCGGGCAGGAGTGCTCCCACCGCCGCCGCCGTCCATAAGACTGTTGAGCATATCGTCAAGATCTTTTCTAATAGCCATTTCGACCTCCAAAAATCAAATAAAAACTGGATATATAACTAAGACA
>CAMYYQ010000298.1 GCA_947303535.1 uncultured Ruminococcus sp. | reverse complement strand
CGCAAACGGATTCGGAAACCTCGTTTCACGTACCGTTGCTATGGCTGATAAGTACTTCGGCGGCACTTTCCCTACAGAGCGTGAGGAAGAGTCGATAGATGACGAATTCAAGGCTGCCGTAACAGGACTCCGTTCTGTTGTTGACGGTTTTGTTGATGAAACTAAGATAAAGCAGGCTCTCGAATCTATCTTTGACGTAGTTTCACGCGCTAACAAGTACATCGACGAGACAGAGCCGTGGAAGCTTGGCAAGGACGAGGCAAAGAAAGCCCGTCTTGCAGCAGTTCTCTACAATCTACTTGAAGCTATCCGTATCACTTCTGCACTCCTTGCACCTTTCATGCCTACTATCATGCCAAAGGTATGGGAGCAGATAGGCGCAACAGCTGCTGATGTTGAGTACGACAAGCTTGACAAGGTAGGTGTACTTCCTGCAAACGTAACTGTACACAAGGGCGAGATACTCTTCCCGAGAATAGATGTTGACAAGGAAATAGAGGAGCTCAATGCTATCCTTACAAAGAATATGGAAGCAGCAAAGGCTAAGCTTTCTTCCGAGGAAAAGGGCGAGGCTGCTGCCGAGCCTATAACACTTGCTCCCGAGATAACTATTGACGATTTTGCAAAGGTAGAGATAAGAGTCGCTAAGGTAGTTTCCTGCGAGAAGGTAAATAAGTCGGACAAGCTCCTGTGCTTACAGCTTGATGACGGCATGGGCGGCAGACAGGTAGTATCGGGTATCGCTCAGTACTATGCTCCCGAGGACCTTATCGGCAAGAAGCTCCAGCTCATCGCCAACCTCAAACCTGTAAAGCTCAGAGGTGTTGAGAGCAACGGCATGATATGCGCAGCTGATACTCCCGACGGCATAAAGGTCATTTTCGTTGACGACAGTATCCCTGTTGGTTCTAAGATAAGATAAACTCATATAAAAGTTCAGCCCCGAGGCATAGCCCCGGGGCTTGTTCATTTTAACATAAATCATAATTTATATTTGTAGGGGACGGCGTCCTCGACGTCCCGTTGTAGGGGCGGATATTATCCGTCCTTTTTGTATCAGCACAATAGTTCTATGCGGAAATAGTGTACTGAGTGGATTTTTTGAGCTGCTGCTAAAAATTGCAGAATATACATTGCAATAGCAGGTAAAATATGATACAATAATTACATAGTTTTATGAAAAATATAAGGGATATGATAAAGTCAATATGGAAGGGTGGAGCTTCGATGAAATACTCAGTTGAAGATATTAGAAATGCATTGAAAAACAATGAGCTGACTACTTATTATCAGCCTCAGTATGATACGATAAACGGACAGATGAAAAGCGCGGAAGCTCTTGTTCGCTGGATAAAGCCTGACGGTAACGTTATTTCGCCGTTTTTCTTTATCCCCGTTGCAGAGGAGTCAGACCTCATAACGGAGATAGACTGGTACGTTACAGAGCTCGTCTGCAAAACACTTGTAAAGCAGAACGATTCGCCGAGATTTCCAATATCTGTAAACTTCTCACGCAGACATATCCAGGAAGAAAAATTTGCAGAAAAGCTTTCTGAACTTGTTGACAGATATAAGCTTCCTCATTCGCTGATAGAAGTGGAAATAACCGAATCGGCTATGATAGGCAATGAGGAGACGATACTTGAATGGATAATCTCCATAAGGGACGCAGGCTTTAAAGTAGCTATTGACGATTTCGGCAGCGGACTTTCTTCACTTCAGTTTGTCAAGGACGTTCCTGCTGATGTACTTAAAATAGACCGTTCTCTCCTGAGCCATAACTGCGAGGACGAGAAAGAGCGTATAGTTCTGGAGAGTATTTTCACATTTGCACACAGACTCAATATAAAGACTGTGGCAGAGGGCGTTGAGACAAAGGAGCAGCTCGGTTTCCTGCGAAGCTGTGACTGCAACAGGATACAGGGATATCTGTACGCCCGTCCTATGCCTGAAGATGAATATTTAAAGCTTTGCTTTGAGCACAAGGTAGTGGAAGAAGCAACCGATATCCTGCAAGCGCAGAGTGCAGCAGGTACTATGAATCTTCTTATCAATGCTATATTCCGAAAATATCCCCTTGTGATATTTACAAATCTGACGAGAAATTCTTTCTATATGATGGCGTATGATAATTTTACAACTACCTCATGCCCGTCCGCAGGTGTATTCGATGAGCTTATAATACATGGTGCAAGTACTATGCATCCCGATGACAAGGAGCTGTTTTCGACAACCTTTGGACGTGAAAAGCTTATCAGGGACTATAATAACGGAGTACAGACGCTTCGTCTCGTAACACGTCAGCTTGGTGATGACGGCATATACAGACGAGTAGAAACGGTCGATTACTTTGTAAAAAGCAGTTATTCCGACGACATTCTTGCTATAACTTTCTGTGAGAATCTGCCTGACGAACAGAAGATCGTAGATGCAATTGAAGCTGATATAAAAAGTATCACAGATACTAAGGTCGATGAGATAATGGCAGTAATAAGAAAGCATATAAACGCGAATAATTAATTCAGGTATTAATATAATACGGGTAAAGTCAGAACAGGAACGGTCGGAAGCGACCTCTGTAACAAGAATTATCGCGCAATTAGTGCGGCAGTTTTATGAAAATACAATTGAACATCAGGCATAAAAAAGCTCTCGGTATCATTCTCCGAGAGCTTTGGCTTTTACAGCTTTATAACTACGTCTATGCCTCTGTCAACAGCCTTGCGAAACTTCTCTCCGTCAGCAGGAGAGCCTGCGACTGTTCCGTAGTGGATAGGGATAGCGTACTTCGGACGGATAGTGTTTACAAGCTCGGCAGCCTGTATCGCATCGGTAGTGAACGTGCCGCCTGCCGAAATGAGTGCAATGTCGCACTTTATCTTCTTGTTGTCGGGAGTAATGTCCGTATCCCCTGCGATGTATATGCGTCCGTGGTCGGGACTGTCGATGATATATCCCAGCCAGCCATTGGACTGAGGGTGAAATGGCTTTCCCATATTATACGCAGGGACTGCCTCGAATCTCACGCCGAGGACTTCAAACTTCTCGCCTGCGGCGACCTGCTTCACGGTCAGACCAAGCTCCTGCGGCTCGGTCATAGAGGACGGACAGACGATAACAGTGTCCGACTTCATCACCTTGCG
>CAMYYQ010000297.1 GCA_947303535.1 uncultured Ruminococcus sp. | reverse complement strand
GATAAAGTCAGCGAAGAAGAATAAACACACGAATCCCCTACACTAATGCTACAGAAAGAAGAAAAAATGACACACGAAGAATTTATGCTCGAAGCCCTTGAGCTTGCTCAGAAAGGCATGGGCTTCACATCACCTAATCCAATGGTAGGAGCTGTCATTGTCCGCGACGGCGAGATAATAGGCAGCGGCTATCACAAAAAATACGGTGACCTCCACGCAGAACGCTCCGCATTTGCATACTGCGATGAAAACGGTATAGACTGCACGGGAGCTGATATGTACGTCACTCTCGAACCATGCTGTCATCACGGCAAGCAGCCACCCTGCACCGATGCAGTAATAGCTCACGGTATAAAGCGAGTATTTATAGGCTCATCAGACCCAAATCCACTTGTTGCAGGCAAGGGTACACAGATACTCCGCGAGCACGGTATAGACGTTACCGAGGGGATACTCAAAGACGAGTGTGATGCGCTCAATGAGATATTCTTTCACTATATCACAACAGGTATGCCCTTTGTAACTCTTAAATACGCCATGACTCTTGACGGAAAGATAGCCTGCTATACAGGTCAGTCAAAATGGATAACGGGAGAAGCTGCCCGTGAACAGGTACAGATAGAAAGGCTCAGACACAGTGCTATCATGGTAGGCGTAGGAACTGTTCTTGCCGATGATCCTATGCTAACCTGCCGACTTAAAAACAGCAGGAACCCTGTACGTATAATCTGCGACTCTGCTCTCAGGACTCCCTATGAATGTAATATAGTCAGAACTGCAAAGGAAGTACCTACTATCATCGCAACTGTCTCGGACGATGAAGCAAGTGCGGAAAAGTTCAGAGAAGCAGGCTGCCGCGTTATAAAGACATCACCTGTAAACGGCAGAGTCGATCTGAAAGAGCTGATGAAGATACTCGGCAGCGAAAAAATTGACAGTATCCTCCTTGAAGGCGGCGGTGAACTGAACTGGTCTGCCCTCAGCAATGGCATAGTCAGCAAGATACAGGCATATATTGCTCCTAAGATATTCGGCGGCAGCGGTAAATCACCTGTAGGCGGCGAAGGAGTTCCCTTCCCCTCGGCTGCAATAATGCTCGAAAAAGGCAACATTGTAAGAATAGGCGATGATATCCTCATAGAAAGCAGGTTGAAGAATGTTTACGGGAATAATTGAGGAGATAGGCACTGTAAGCTCCTTAAAGCAGTCAGGCAGCTCATCGTTCATTGAGATACAGGCAAAGAAAGTCCTTGAAGATGTTCATATCGGTGACAGTATCGCAGTTAACGGCGTATGCCTTACTGTTACACATTTCGGCGGCGGAGCCTTTCGCGCTGACGTTATGAACGAGACTCTCAGCCGTTCATCACTTGGAAAGCTCACATCGGGCAGTCCTGTCAATCTCGAACGCGCTATGGCAGCAAACGGACGCTTCGGAGGACATATAGTATCGGGACATATAGATGGAATGACGGTATTGCCGTGTGGTACACTTTCTCGGCAGCACCTGAGCTGCTTCGTTATATCGTTGAAAAAGGCTCGATCGCCATTGACGGTATAAGCCTTACGGTGGCTAAGGTAACGGAAACGTCCTTCAGCGTATCCATTATCCCCCATACTGCCGCCCAGACCATTCTCGGAAGCAGAAAGGTTGGCGATATCGTTAATCTCGAAAACGATATCATAGGCAAGTATGTGGAAAAGCTGATGAAGCCTGCAGAGTCTCCAAAGACAGGCGGCATCACTATGGAATTCCTTATGAAAAACGGATATTAAAGGAGAAATCAGCTATGAAAGCATTTAAAGCATTGTTGGCATCATCACTTATCCTTTCAGCTGTACTTACAGGCTGTGCCGACAAGAAGAAAGAAAGCTCCGACACTGATGTCGGCGAGATCACTGTAACTACAGAAGACCTCAAAAGCAAGTATAACAAAACAGCAAAATACGGAAACAACTATACGTTTGATACTCCCAAGGATGTATCAACTGCAACAGTTGAGATCCCCAACGGCACGATAGCTATCGAGCACTCAGGAGACAACAAGTCGGGTTACTCTATACGCTATGATATATATGGCGAAACTCAGGAGATCTTAGACGAGATAAATCCTCACATCGACGTTAAGTCTGAGATAAAGGGCAATGAGCAGATAATGACGCTTGTTGAAGCTGACTCAGGCGAGGATATGGAAACATGGTTCACCAAGACCTATCCCGACTGTCGCATCGTTTATGATGTTTATGTTACTGTTCCGGAATACGTTACCGATTACAAGGCTGTCTGCGGTGTGGGAGATGTGGAGTTCGCCAATATGTCTGGAAGCTTTACTGCTGACGTAGGCGTAGGAAATATCAAATTCTCGGATAGTGAGATAACAGGTCCGTCGGTGATAAAATGTGATACGGGAAATATCACCATGAACAACATCACCTATAAGGGCAAGACAGATATATCAGCTGATACGGGTAATATAACCTTCTGTCTGCCGCTCAACGGCTCTGACGGGGCTGATATCAGCGTCAAGGCTGATACAGGCAGCATCGAGATCACAGGTATCAAGAACTATGTGACAAAGAACGAGAATAAGTCCGACACCTCACAAAGCCTTGATATCGAGGTAGAAAACTGCAATATCGGCTTTGCCGTAAATACAGGCAAGATCAAAATTGATAAGGAGTAATTTTAATGTTCAAGTACAACACTGTTGAGGAAGCCTGCGAGGCACTCCGAAACGGCGAGATTATCCTCGTTACCGATGATGAGGACAGAGAAAATGAGGGCGATATGATATGCGCTGCTCAGTTCGCAACTACTGAGAATGTCAACTTCATGGCAGCTCACGCAAAGGGACTTATATGTATGCCTATGAGCGCGAAGCTCTGCGATAAGCTGCATCTGCATCAGATGGTGGACTACAATACCGATAACCACTGCACAGCCTTTACGGTATCAATAGATCACGTTGATACTACCACAGGCATATCGGCTGCTGAACGCGGCTACACCGCACGTATGGCAGTATCTCCCGATGCAAAGCCTGATGACTTCCGCAAACCCGGGCATATGTTCCCTCTCATGTCAAGGAAAAACGGTGTCCTCGAACGTGAGGGACACACAGAAGCTACAGTCGATCTTATGCGCC
>CAMYYQ010000296.1 GCA_947303535.1 uncultured Ruminococcus sp. | reverse complement strand
TATGCAAGGAAGATATGACCTGTTCGGCTAAAAGTCGACAAAATAGCCGCCTGATGCGGATACCTCAATAGAGGTATCACGCTATATACAGGCGGCATTAATATTTTAGGAGAAAGAAATGCGCTATAAATATTTAGAATTTGATGCAATGTACAAAGCATTAAAGAAATGCTGTAAGAATGTAAGATGGAAAACTTCTGTCACGCAATACGTGCTTAACGGCCTAAAGAATACTGCTAAGGTCATAGATAGCATCAAGAACGGCAGATGAACCACTTGTATAAATTACTTCCTTATCAGGAGTTTGAAATAAACGAACCTAAGAAGCGACACATCACGGCAACCCGTATAAGAGATAGACAGGTACAGCGCAGTCTATGTGATGTAACCGTATACAACGCTATAACAAAATCATTTATTTATGATAACTGTGCCTGTCAGAAAAATAAAGGTACTCATTTCGCCATAGAGCGGCTTAAAGAGCATCTAAGAAGATATTATCGCAAGTATGGAGAAGATGGATATTACCTTAAATGCGATATTCATCATTTTTTCGAGAATATAAATCACAACATTGTAAAAAATCAGTTGGCTAAACGTATAAAGAATGAGCATATATGTCAAATGCTATATGAGATTATTGATAGCTTCCCAGAAGAAAAGGGAATAGGTCTCGGAAGTCAGGTTAGCCAGCTTATTGCATTAATGTATCTTGACGATATGGATCATCTGATAAAGGAACAACTGCACATTAAGTATTACGTTAGATATATGGATGACTTTATTCTCATAGATCCTGATCGTGAAAAGCTTCGTAAAGCTCTTGAAAAGCTTCAGAGCTATATAAGTAATCTTGGCTTGCAGCTAAATAAAAAAACGTCTGCAGAAGCTAACTCACGGAATCGCTTTTCTTGGTTGGAAATTCATATTAACTAATACAGGAAAAGTGGTCTTAAAGCCAGACAAGCGAAAGCTGACGGTTAAGAGAAGAAAACTTCAAGGTGTAAAGAGATTATATCATTCTGGAAAGATACCTGCCGAAACTGTTGAACAGATTAAGAATAGCATGATTGCTCATTTACAGCATGGAAATGCTGTAAAAGTTATAGATCAGATAAGAAAAATGCCCGTGGAATAACCACGGGTTTATTTATACAAAAGAGATACAAACTTAAAAAAGAAGGAAAGATAGCCGCCGAATAAATCAGCGGCTATTCTCAATGTTGAAAACTCATATACATCATCAATGTACCTACGAGCTGGCGCACTTCGAGATGATATCGGCTATTCTTTATCAGCTTACAAAGGATCTTTCTATGGAGGAGATAAAGGCGAGCGGATTTGACACCTATTTCGTGGATCATACTACGGGAATATATCCTGTTGCAGCGTCGGGAACTCCGTTTACCGCAGCATATTTCCAGTCAAAGGGCGATGTGATAACCGATCTTAGTGAGAACATGGCAGCGGAACAGAAAGCCCGCACCACATACGATAATATACTTCGTCTTGCAGATGATCCCGATGTCCGTGACCCTATCCGCTTTTTGCGTGAGCGCGAGATAGTGCATTACCAGCGGTTTGGTGAACCGCTTCGTTCATGCTGCAACGTAAGTTCAGTAAAAAATCCCCCTAAACGGCAGGCTATGCGTGTTTAAGGGGATATATTATTGTTTAGTAATCCTTACGTGCTTTGCATACGGAGCAAACCTTATCGAAAACGCCTTTGAATTCGCCGCCGCAGTACCTGCACAGTCCGTTTTCAATGTTTTTAGGCTCCTGAGATTTGCAATACGCAGGAAAAGCCCAGTAATTCTTCTGTACCTTGCTGTATGTAACGTTAAGGAGCTTCGGGCAGTTGAAAAAGGTAGCAGGATTTTTTCCGTATTTATAAGGATTGCTTCCCTTATAAAGCTCCGTATCGCCTGCAAAAGTTACCTGTTCAAGGCTTGTACAATCGGCAAATGCAAATGGATATATGGCTTTTACGCTTTCAGGTATAAGTAATTTTTTCATTCCCGAGCAGCCTCTGAATGCCTGATTGCCGATATATTCAAGAGTTTCGGGGATATTTATGCTGCTGAGAGAAATACAGTTCCTGAAAGCATTCATGCCTATTCTTCTGAGACCTGTTGTGGGATCGCCGTCAGGGTGCATACTTACAAAGCTGACGTTTTCCAGATTCATACACTCGGCAAAGGCGAAGTCCTCAATAGTCTTTACTTTTGGCGGGATACTGATGTATTTCAGACTCGTACAGCCTTCAAATATCCTCCACGGGAGAAGCTCAAGCTTTTTCGGGATATTGACGGATTCAAGACTTGTGCAGCCTGCAAGAGCGCCTGCTTCTATGTTTTTGATACTGTCGGGGAATTTAATGTCCTTGAGACTTATGCAGCCGTTGAATGCGTCTATATCAATGGTTTCAACGCCGTCGGAAATATGGATAGTATGCAGGTTTTTGCAGCCTGAGAAAGCACCTTCGCTTATTATCTCAACGCCCTCGGGGATAAATACCGACTCTATGTTGTTCATGCCTTGAAAAGCCATTTCACCGATGACTGAGATACCGTCAGGTATCCTTATGTCCTTGTTGGTATAACCGTTATAGCGGATAAGAACGCTTCTTTCGACAACAAAGTCGCTGTCATAGTTGTAAGATGCTTTTACGATATCGGCACTATCGGGAGCAGACTGTTTAAAGCTGGCTATAGCCTTTTCAACGATAAAAGCCTTATTGCAGAACGGGCATATAGATGCGTCCTGTGTTTCGTCAACAGCAAGAAATCCGCCGCATTTGTAGCATTTACCCTGTACATACATTGTTATCCGCCTTCTTTCAGTTATGTGATATATTTCGGATTTTATATCATTATATCGCATTTTAGTTCATAAGTCAACAAATATTTTGTTAATTAATGACAAAATATGCTCCTGTGCTTGTGGAACAGTTGCTTGCGGACTGACCTGACTTAGTATCGTACATGAAAAAAACTGTGCCCTTATTTCATAAAGGCACAGTTTAATGTTATATATCAGCTTGCTTCTTCAACAAGTTCAGCTGCTTCGGTAGTGATCTCAGCTTCGGCAGCAGATGTCTCTGTTACAGCGATGTTTTCTTCACTGACAGCAGCAGTAGTAATTTCAG
>CAMYYQ010000295.1 GCA_947303535.1 uncultured Ruminococcus sp. | reverse complement strand
TAGAATTGGAGGACTTTACTGTGATACACGGTTCTTTACTCAGAGACGCTGTTATCTCCGCTGCGATAACTATCAATAACAGAAAACGCGAAGTCGATGAGCTCAATGTATATCCTGTTCCCGACGGCGATACAGGTACAAATATGTCAATGACCATAGGCAATTCCGTTGCCGAACTAAAGAGACTTGACTCAAAGGCTCCCGTATCTGAGGTAGCTTCCACAGCAGCTTCAGCATTTCTGAGAGGCGCGAGAGGAAACTCGGGCGTAATACTTTCACTTATATTCAGAGGCTTTTCAAAGGGACTTTCAGGCTGTACAGAGGCTGGCTGCGAGAACTTCGCAGATGCGCTGCAATTCGGCGTGGACGCAGCATACAAGGCTGTAATGAAGCCTGTTGAGGGTACTATCCTCACTGTCGTAAAGGCAGCGGCTGCAAAGGCAAGAGAGATAGCAGCCGAGACTAATGACGAAGTCACTTTCTGGCAGGAGGTCTGCAAGGAATCAGAGGCAATGCTGGAAAAGACTACGGATATGCTCCCACAGCTCAAAAAAGCAGGCGTTGTGGACGCAGGCGGCAAGGGACTCTGCATTATTTTCAGAGCTATGACAGACGTATTCGCAGGCGGAAAGATAGCCGAGCCTGCTGAGTCGGCAGCTCCGCAGGACAGCTCCAATGACTCTTTCAGAACAGCTGTAAGCGAGTATGACGATGATATAACATATACATACTGCACCGAGTTCATGCTCGAAAAGAACGATAACTGTCCCGATGTATCAAAGCTTCGTGCATATCTTGAAACTATCGGCGACTGCGTGGTAGTCGTTGACGATGAAAAGATAATAAAGGTACACGTTCACACCGATAATCCCGGTAATGCTCTCCAGAAGGGACTGGAATTCGGCTACTTTATCAACGATCCTCGTCCGAAGATAGAGAATATGCGTATCCAGCACGAAAACAAGGTCAAGGACGCACAGGCAGCACAGGAGGGACTTACTCCTGCCGAGCCCGAAAAGGAATTCGGCTTCGTTGCTGTTGCAGCAGGTCACGGTCTTGAAGCTATGTTCACCGACCTGGGTGCTGACGTAGTCGTAAAGGGCGGACAGACAATGAACCCGTCCACAGACGATATACTCCGCGCAATACTGAAAACACCTGCAAATACAGTATTCGTGCTCCCGAACAACAAGAATATCATCATGGCTGCCGAGCAGGCTGTAAAGCTCACAGACAGAAAGGTCTGTGTGCTCCAGACAAGGACTATACCTCAGGGTATAGCTGCTATGCTGGCATTTGACGAGAGCCGTTCTCTCAACGAGAACCGCATAGATATGACAAAGGCATTCGAGAAGGTCTCAACAGGTCTTATCACCTTTGCGGCAAGAGACTCCGAGTTTGAGGGACACCAGATCAAGGAAGGCGAGATACTGGCACTTGACAACGGCAAGCTCTCATTCACAGAGCGCGATATCAACAAGGCTACATACAAGCTTGTAAAGAAGCTGTCAAAGGGCGATGTAAGCTATGTTACCCTTATCCACGGCGCAGATGTGCCCGAGGAGAATGCAGAGGAGCTTCAGAAGTTCATACAGTCCAAGCTCAGCGACAAGATAGAGGTAATGCTCGTAAACGGCGGTCAGCCCGTATACTACTACATAATCTCAGTCGAATGATAAAAAGCTCACGTTAGTACGGCGCAGATACAGAAGTTTTAAGCCATAGTATTTCCGATATTTTGTCGGACGTACTATGGCTTTTCTGCTGCCAAAGTAGCAGTGCTGTGCAATAATAATTACTAATGCAAATTGCAATTTACGGAGGGAGACAAAATGATAAAAGTACAATTTTATGATTATGGCTGCGGTGTATTGGATATTGAGAATGAACTTGGAATAACAGAAGATGTAGATGTCTTTTTAATGGAAAAGATCCCCGAACTTGAGCTTGAATGCAGCGACTGTATGTGCGATCTGGAAGATAATCTGATCTTATGGTTTTCAGCGAAAGATGAAGAGAAGTGCATGCAAAAAATACATGATCTGATAAAGCCCTGTATTTCGAGTCAGTCACATATGCAGTATTCGGTCAAACTAACTTCTGATTATTCCTGGTATGATTGACACAATGCCCCTGAGTGCTTTGTAACACTCAGGGGCAAAACTTTTGTATTGGCATCTGTCTTTTCGGCAGCGTTTTTTGTCTGGAATTGCAGGTGTTATACGATTATATTAACAGTGAGACGATCGGTTAAAAACTGCTGTTTTTTGTTCAATAATCATTATTTGCTGAATACAAAACATAAGGTAATTCTCTGCCTGTGAATATTGATTTATTGACCTTTATATGTTATAATAATGGTGTAAAGATTTTCTGGTAAAGGATGGTCTTGTATCATGTCTAAAAATTATGATGTTATAATAGCAGGCTGCGGAGCAGCTGGTCTCTATGCGGCTATAAATCTGCCCAAGGAGATGAATATACTTATACTCTGTAAGCGCGATCTTCCGCTGTGCAATTCTTCACTTGCCCAGGGCGGTATCGCAGGTGTATATAATTCTCCTTCGGATAATATCCAGTATCATCAGAATGATACTCTTATCGCAGGAAGCTTCAAGAATAACGTTGACGCTGTTCATACCCTTGTAAGCGAGGCTGCACAGGATATCGAGCGTATCATCGAGCTTGGCGTTGAGTTCGACAAAAATCCCGACGGTACCTACCACCGCACTCTTGAGGGCGGTCACAGCCACCACAGAATATTCCATCATGCTGATGCTACAGGTAAGGAGATAACTTCCACGCTCCTTGAAAATGTTCAGAAGCTCAGCAACGTGACTATAATGGAAAACACCATTATGTGCGGTGTCAAGCAGACAAAAACAGGCTATTCCGCATTTCTCAGACTGCCTGATGATTCATATGAGACCTGCAACTGCCACTTTATGATACTTGCAACAGGCGGTATTGGCAGAGTTTACCAGTTTACGACCAATTCAGCTATCGCAACAGGTGACGGCATTACCTTTGCATACGAAATGGGAGCTAAGATAAAGAACCTCAGCTATGTGCAGTTCCACCCGACAGCATTCAACAACCGTGCTACCCGCGAATGCTTCCTCATCTCCGAGGCTGTACGCGGCGAGGGAGCATACCTCCTCAACTGCA
>CAMYYQ010000294.1 GCA_947303535.1 uncultured Ruminococcus sp. | reverse complement strand
AATGGAAAATCAGGTATTCTTTATGCTGGTTTATAAGCGCTTTCTGCAAATCACAGCCTGCTCTCATACGCTTTCCTCAGTGATTCCATTTCCTTTTTAAAGCGATATCTCGGGTATACAAAAGCGACGATTATCACTATTGCGCCCACGATCAGCAACATTATGTCGCCTTTCTTTTCTGCCTTATAATCAGGCACGTAGATATTTTCAGGATTATTGGGATCAATGTAAATATCCAGCTTTTTGCCGACAAAAAGATTATCCTTTCCCGTATATGCCTTTCCTTCCTGAGTATATTCATGGTCGCCATAATAATAACGAAATACGGGAGCATACGCATGGCTTTCTTCATCCTGACGATGAGACTCATAAACTGAGAAGCCAATAACTTCCCCGTGAACACGCTTCGTACACATTTTTTTATTACTCAGGCGTTCAAAGCATAAAACACAGCCAACAACGATAAACACCACTCCAACGATGAGCCAAAAGTATGAACCTGAACCACCTATCCAACGCAGCCTCTTCTCATCGTCTTTAAGCTCACGTTCCATTCTTTCCCTTTTTATCTTCTCGTTTTCATCAATGCTTTTTGGGACATCTGTGTCATGTATTTCCTCGTGCTGATCATCGTTCCCGAATCCATACCTTTCACCCATAAACTCACCACGATAAATTATCTTAATGATAATGCCAGCAGCATTTCCCTTATGATCTTGCAGGCTACTGCCGTAGAAACTCCGCTCTGATCGTAAACAGGGCTCAGCTCGTTGACATCACAGCCAACTATATTGAGCTTGCTGCATACAAGTGTTACAGCCTTTCGCAGTTCGTCAAACGTAACTCCGCCTGCCTCGGGAGTTCCCGTACCCGGGAATATTGACGGGTCAAGCACATCGAGATCAAGTGTGAAATAAACATTCTTGCCCTTTAGCTTTTCAACCACTTCTTCAAGTCCGTCAAAGCTGAATTTATGCATTTCCGTATGCTCGTCCGCAAAGCAGAATTCCTCACGGTCGCCGCTGCGGATACCGAACTGAAAGATATGACTGTCACCTACAAGCTCATGGCAGCGTCGGAGTACACAGGCGTGTGAGAGCTTCTGACCGAGATAGTCATCGCGGAGATCTGCATGAGCGTCAAAGTGAACGATATAAAGATCGCTGTATTTTTCCTTGACTGCCCTTACAGTACCAAGGGTCACAAGGTGTTCGCCGCCTATCATAAATGGCAGCTTGTCATCTGCAAGTATCACTTCTGCACGGGCAGTTATATCATCTACAGCACGTTCCGTACTTCCAAAGGGGAGTTCAAGGTCGCCGCTGTCAAAATAGCTGTAGTCTGTCATATCCTTATTCTGATAAGGACTGTATGTCTCGATACCGAAGCTTTCGTTCCTTATTGCCGAAGGAGCAAAACGTGTACCGGGTCTGAAACTTGTAGTGCCGTCAAAGCCTGCACCGAAAAGGACTATCTTAGCCTCATCGTATTCAGCATCGCAGGCGATAAAAGTCTGTATATTCTTATTCAACATCTCTGAGAAGCTCCTCTACATAACACGGAAGCGCAAATGAGCCTACGTGAAGTCTTGGGTTGTAGTATCTGGTCTTTAAGCCGAGCATACTCCATTTTGTGCCGTTATAGTCATTGGTCGGGTGGTACTTCTTTGAAGCAAATCCGAAGAGCCAGTGTCCCGACGGATAAGTCGGTATATGTGCCTGATAGACCTTACTTATGGGGAAGCTTTCCACTATACGCTTGTGTGAACGCTGCATAGCAGCTGCGTCCTCGTCATAGAAAGGACTTTCATGCTGATTTACCATGATACCGTCCTCGCGGAGTGCCTTGAAGCAGCTTCCGTAGAATTCCTTTGTAAAAAGTCCCTCACCCGGTCCGAATGGATCGGTGGAATCAACGATTATTACATCGTATTTATCAGTGCAGCGGCGAATGAACTTAACGCCGTCCTCATAGTAAACATGAACTCTCGGATCATCGAAACGACAGGCTGTTGTAGGAAGATACTTCTTGCAGACCTCTACGACCAGCTCATCTATCTCTACAAGGTCGATATTCTCAACAGAGGGATAACGTGTCAGCTCGCGGACTACTCCGCCGTCGCCAGCGCCTATTACAAGTATATTCTTCGGATTCGGGTGAACAGCCATTGGCACATGAGTTATCATCTCGTGATAGATGAATTCGTCCTTTTCCGTCAGCATCATATAGCCGTCAAGAGTTAGGAAACGTCCGAACTCCTTTGAATCGAATATATCTATGCGCTGGAACTCACTGTTGCCGCTGTAGAGCTGATGATCCACCTTTATTGAAAACTTAACATTCGGAGTATGTCTCTCCGTAAACCATAATTCCATACTATACCTCCTTGGTAATTAGCGGATAGTAATATAAGTTATTAGCAAGAAACGCCGTTTACGGCGTTCTAAAATGAAAATACCATTCAAAATTCAGCTGATACGATTGATATCTAAGCATACGGGGCAGACACTCACATATGCCCGAAAAAAATGATCGGGGCAATGTGGGTATCGCCCCATACATAGCCGTTTTTTACTTTCTGTCTGTTGGAGGGCCGCCTGCAGGAGGTCCTGATACACCATTCTGCTTCATAACAAATTTAAGGAATAAAGGTGTTACGATGAAAATGATGATATATGCAACTATAAGGCTGAGTATAAGTGACTTGATGAAAGAAGGCAGGAACGGCATCTTTGAACCGTGTGCAGTTGCCTGCTTATATGCCATGAACACCATTGAAAATGTAAGTATAGGTGTATAGATAAGATCAGATACAAGTGTTGAAAGAAGTCTTGCAGGGAGACTGCGCTCCTCAAGACCGCATTTGCGAACAAGTCCGTCCTCTACCTTTTTCATGGGTACTAAAAAGCCGATGATAAGGCTTATGATAGTGCTTATACCGAAGCTCATAAGAAATCCGCGCCATGTGAAATGTCCCGAGGTGAGATTGCCTAAAAGTGAAAGGCAGAAACTGAGTGTTACCGCCATAAGTATATTCATCTGTAATCCAATTTTTTTCATATTCATAAATTGATCCTCCTGAAAAATTAATACCCCATTTTATAATGAAAATGTGTAAAAATCCCTTATTTATCTATAACATTAAGTCTTTCTATATTAAGATCTTCCGTACC
>CAMYYQ010000293.1 GCA_947303535.1 uncultured Ruminococcus sp. | reverse complement strand
CAACGAAACGCCGCTTATGCAACAAAGCGTCGCAAAATTGTTGCAAAACTCTTATTTAAGGGCTTTTGGCGCACAAAAAAGCGTTCGTACTTTGTATCTGCACGAACGCTTGATTTTTTATGATCGTTCTTCTGCTATGTTTTCAGGTGCTATAGTCATGCCGGTACTGATCAGAGTCATCATATTGCGTCATATAATGTGTCATAGCAGTGCCAGTACTCATCAGAGTCGCCATGGCATGTGGCAATATGATAATCGAGCTGCTTTCTGATCTTACCGTCGTTGCCGAGGCTGCTATGCTGGATATTTACCCAGTATTCATATTTATGAGACCAGAGCTGCTTTGAATGGTCTTTTATGCCTACAGTGTAATACCTGCCTACGGGAGCAAACAGCTCCGTCTTTTCATTTGAAGCATAAGAATAGTAGCCTACCGCAAAACCCTGATCACACTGCTCAACAGTGCTTCTGCCCCATTTGGTTCCTGCGAGCCTTACATACTGTGTGTTTCCGATCTTGAGAGTGGAATCATTCATACCGTCGCAGGATACTCTGAACATTTCGGCACAGTCTCTAAGCGGTACTCTGCTCAGAGATCTTTCGCGATCGGTGTAGTAGGTGTCCTGTGCCATCATGTGTGCAATAATAACATAGGTATTATGATTCTGGAATATCTCTGACATCTGCATTCCAACAGAGATCAGTTCATTCGGTTTATTCTTGTAAATTCCCTTGATTGTAGAAAGCAGAGGCTTGAACATACCGTCGCCCAGGTTCAATGCGTTATTGCCGGTCAGATATGCATTTAACTCACCCATGATCTTGCTTCCGAGTTCGCCGAATACACCTCCGATAGCGGTGAATATAATAGCCTGCGGCAGCTGCTTTAATGTTTTATTTATATTTTCGCCCATCTTGCCTTCCTGATCCTCCATGACGAGCTTCATGATATCTCTCAGACCAAGCTGTATCTTTTGAGCATACGCTTCTCTGCTGCCGAGCTGTTCCTCAAGCTCCTCCAGTAATACAGTACACGCAATATTTGCATCATAGTTTGCTTTCGTATTGTCCTTCTCTATCCACTTCATATCCATCAGAAAGTTGACACCTGTCGTTATATTACCTGTCAAAAAGAAACAGGATGAAGAAGCGATATTCAGTATTTTTCTCTCCGCCGTTATACCGTACATCTGAAAATTATCAGCCTTATAATCATTCCAGTTTCCGCCTATACTTGTGTAGAGCTTTTTGAATGTCTCTCTGTTCGTTTCATAACATTCGGGATTAAAGAAACGGGTGGTGATGAACTTATCGGTACCGAATCTGGTAAAACCGAAGCCTGCCATTGCAACCTTTGGCACGAGGTCGTTAGGGTTTACGATGTTCCAGATGTTGTTATAGATCTTATCCTTGGGCTTCTTCACCGTCTTAGAGTTTACATTTGCTCCCTGCGGTGCTTCAAAGGTGTATGCAAAGATGTCATCGTGAGCAAGTGTTGCGCCGTTGTCAAATATGGTCTGTCCCTTATCGAGCATATTATCAAGAAGACCTGCTGCCAGATTAACTGTAGCTCCGCCTCTTGAAAAGCCTGACATCCACAGCTTTACCTTTCCTGTGATATTATACTTCTTAACATATTTCTTTACATAAGAGATCATCTTATTTGCTGCATTGTACCAGCCTTCGTGCATATAGTCGGAATTGGTGCCGTCACCGAGCCATATATTGTTGGACCATTCCTGAAAATAGTTTCCCGATCTTGGAACAACAGCGATAACTGTGTAGTTTTCACCGGTAGCCTTTTCAGTCAGCGTTTTGCTGGCTGCTGCAACGCCAATGGTATCAAATCTGGATCTTGATACATAATCCTCGTTGGTGTCAAAGTTATTGAATTCCAGGGTAGTGAAATACTTTTTCAATTCTGCCGGCTGATTCAGACACCACTCATGGATCTCTTTAGGGGTAGCACCTTCCTTGATCGACGAGAAAGCTCCTGACTTGTCTGTCGCCACCATAGAGACCGTAGCCAGATGTGGATCATAGGTCGTTGAGGGCTTGTCGAAATACTGGTTTGAATAATATACTCCCAGATCTCCGATTTTGTAGTATTTCAGGTCGCTGTAGTTGTCTTTCGATGCCCAATAGACTTCTGTCCCTGCGCTCGTATTCGCTGTGACCGCTGTCTGATCATTTGCCGAAGCCGATATGGTCGCTGCGGTCGTCATCATCATCACTGCTGCGAGCAATGATGCGACTGTTCTTTTAAACTTGCTTATGGTTTTTCCTTTCTTGCTTGTACTTGTCATTTTTATTCCTCCGTTTGTTCGTTGTTTTTGGGTGTTTCCCTTTCTGTGTCTATATAATAACACGCATTTGCGCCCTTTTCAATAAGCAATACAAGGCTGGTTTGTTGAGTAAGCAACACATTTTCAACGAAACGCCGCTTATGCAACAAAGCGTCGCAAAATTGTTGCGGAACTCTTATTTAAAGGATTTTGGCGCACAAAAAGCGTCCGCACTTTGAATCTGTACGAACGCTTGACTGCTTTGTATTATGCGCAGCAGGTGTAAATGAATGCTGCTGCTGATGGAATAAGAAGACCTGCTCCAATAATCAGAACTCCCATTGTTTTACCTCATTTTTCTTTATTATGGCTTCCATTCGGAGTGTGCCGAACAGTTGCTTTCATTGACGACATTCTGACGTCCTACGGAAATATCAACATTAGCCATTCTGCAGATGCCGCTGAGAGTGATATCGATATCACACCCGTTTGTATCGTTCTCATTTCTCCAGAAAACTCCGCTGTACGGGAAATCTGTTCCCCAGGTAATATCATAGCTGAATGCATATTCCCCATAATGGCCTTCGATCTTGCACGCCACGGCGCCGCCGGCGTGGAGAGATTCGGTCTCATTGATCTGCTCCCAGTTGCCGTAAATATACTCTGCGTTATCATCTACTCCTATTATCCTTCTGCCGTAAAACTTGATGTTTTTCGCATGGTAGAAGCCATTGTTACGGATAGTTACGGTTTTTTCGATCCCGGCGATCCTTTCGTGCTCATTTATTTTCTGTTCACGCAGCCTTTTGGCCAGCGGCGACATTTCAACTCGCCTTGAAACAGATATCGAGGAGATGTCATTGGTATCCGTGTTGTCTGCCGAAGCGGCGATGGTCGCTGC
>CAMYYQ010000292.1 GCA_947303535.1 uncultured Ruminococcus sp. | reverse complement strand
AGTTCGCCCTTTGTATAACCTGATGCACGGAGAGTTCCGATGACAGATGACTCTTTTTCAAGGGTCGTGCTTATGGTAACGGCAAATATGAACGCAAGCACAGCTGTGAGTATATAAAGCAGCACTCCGCCAATAGCCTTGTCTTTGCCCATATCATTTTCAGCAAATGACATAGCCTGGTTTGCATACGACGGAACAAAGTCATTTATCTCAAGCTCTTCGTTATCAGAAGCTGCGACCTGTGTTATCAGTGCTTTAAGGAAATGATCTGACATCTCCTTTTCCTCATATTCATCAGCAGGTGCTCTGTTGTATTTGTATGCATAATTTGCGCGTGTGTTGCTGCGTATACGCTCAAATCCCGCATCAGTTGTCATAGCGATATCAAATGTTAAGGCATCAAACATGGTATCGGTGTTTTTCTCATAGAGTGCGGAATAATCTGAAAATGCAGCAAGGCCTACGACTCTGAACACCACATTGCCCACGTTAAGATCATCACCGATCTTTATCTTAGCAGTGTCGGCGTGCATACGGTCAATTATGATTTCGCCTTCGTTTTCGGGAACTCTTCCTTTTATCAGGTCATATAAGTCTATATCTCTGCGTTCGGGATACACCCTTATAGTCGATTCCTTATCGCCCGATGACTTCTTCTCAGCAACGTCCTTGTAGAAAAGCTCATAGATCGTAACGGGTACAGCATCAAACTTTTCATCAAGTCCATAACGCTCCGAAAGCTCACTGTATTTTTCATCTATTTTCCCGTCTATCTCATCATGTGCTTTTTCACGGGCTTCATCAAGAGCTTTTCTGTAATCTTCCGAGTCCTTTGCCTGTTTAAGTGCTTCCTCATATGCTTTATCGAAGTTTTCGGACATTGCAGCTTCGAGTGCCTTATCAACAGCAGACTGTCTCTCTTCTGCGGTGAATCCCTGTCCCATTTTCTTTGCAGCTTCAAGCTGTTCATCAATAACCTTTTCCACCTGTTCGGCCATAGCTGCACGGACGCTGCTATCCACCTGCTCTCCGACTTTTTCATCGACAGCTTTTATTATCTCGTCCTCGGCTTCGGAATATGCCCGTTCACGGTAAACAGACACTACATCAGCCATCTCACCTGAGGCAATTGCCGAAAGAGTTTTTTCGTCAGCTTTCTCCGACAGCTGAAAATGTCCGCTCTCACGTTTCAGCAATGAAACGTTTTCGTCAAGTGTGGCGAGCATACTGTTATTCGCAACATACATTCCCGAAACAAAGCCTATAGTCACAATAAGCATGAGACATATCATCAGGTAGCGCTTCCAGTCGCGGAGCATATCCTTCCAGACACGCTTGCGAAGCGGATTGTTCGGACGTTTTCCGAATGATAAACCTTTCTTCTCCATGTCCGCACCTCCTTACCATTCAAGGTCGGCAGCAGCGGTCTTTTCGGTATTTATGATATCATGCCTTATCTTTCCGTCGCGGAGCTTTATAACATGGTCAGCCATTCCCTTGATAGCTTCATTATGTGTGACCATGATAACGGTATTTCCGTATTTCTGATTTACCTCTTCTATGAGCTGCAATATCTCCTTTGATGTAGTATAATCAAGAGCACCTGTCGGCTCATCACAGAGAAGTATATCAGGATTCTTTACGATCGCACGTCCTATGGACACTCTCTGCTGCTGACCGCCCGAAAGCTGATTCGGCAGCTTGTGACGGTGCTCATAAAGTCCGAGTATCTTGAGAAGCTCGTCTATATCCAGCGGATTATCGGACAGATACGCACCTGTTTCGATGTTTTCCTTAACGTTGAGATTAGGGATAAGGTTGTACATCTGAAACACATATCCAAGATGCTTTCTTCTGTAGCGGGTAAGACTTTTTTCGTCCAGGTCCTCAAGCTTGTCGCCGTCTATGTATATTTCCCCGGAGTCTGCGCCGTCGATACCGCCGAGTATATTGAGCAAGGTCGACTTGCCTGAACCCGACGGTCCGAGGAGTACGCAGAATTCCCCTTTTGCAACTGTGAAATCAAGTCCTTTCAGTACATCCTGCTTAGTATCTCCGCTTCCGAAGCTCTTTTTCAGTTCTTTGACTGAAAGAAATGTTCTTTCCTTCTCACTCATGGTGTTTTCCCCCTGTATCATTGATGTCAGCCATTCAATTCTGCAATCAGTTCAGATGAACATATGAATGTCTATTCATATGTTAGCACATAATTACTGATATGTCAAGAGCTTTTTCAACATTTCGTCAGTTTGGATATTATCAGCTTTTATAGTTTGTGACAATAAGTTAGTATATACAAATATTTTATTTTTAACAATTAGAGAGCATATGAAAAGTCCCCACAGATGCGGGGACTTTGTAAGGTTATAAATTTATTTTTTACGGCTGATATCAGCCTTTTTTCCTGCTGCTGACAATATCCCAGCCAAAGCATACTAAGATCATAATTATACCAAATGCCGAAACGGCTTTTCCTGCTGAAAGAAGCGGTGCTTTAAAGCGTATCTCTACATTATGCGAGGAGCTTTTTACAGGGAAACCAAGAAATGCAGTATTTACCCTGACAGGTTCGACTTCTTTTCCGTCTACAGTAACGCTGAAGCCTTCGTTCATTACCAGACTCGTTGCTGCAATGCCGTCATAGTCAGCAGAAATACTTCCCGATATAACATCGCCGTGAGTCTCAGACATATCCGCCTTGAAAGGTATAAGCTCCGAGGAAGCTGCCGTCATCTTTTCCGTATCGAGTGTATAAGCTTCGATATCAGAAATTCGCACATCTCCGCCTGTGATAATGATATCAAGCTTGTCGCTCATATCAGATATCACATACTCGAAAAAGTTATTGCCGTTTTTGTATTTCCATTCGGGATTGCAAAGGGTATTTTTAATGCCGTTTATATTAATTCTTACATCGCCTTTGTTTTCCCAGCTCATTTTTCCCTTTTCAGCGGGATCGGCAACATAAAAACGCAGCAAAAGTATCTTTCCGCAAGCTTTTACAGGCAGTTTATAGCTGAATTCAGCTATACCGCCATCAGTGTCGATGACCTTTTCGCCGTTTCGCTCTTCAGAAACTACACTGTCGAAAAAATCGCTCATATCAACAGCATCAAGCTCAGTGGCAAGCTCCACATCAGGTATATCCTGCGGTACTACCGTATAATTCATAAGCGCAATTATTTTATCGGG
>CAMYYQ010000291.1 GCA_947303535.1 uncultured Ruminococcus sp. | reverse complement strand
ATATTAAACAATGTGAGCGTGCCGTCCACACAGAAAATCGTGGCCAGTGTGGCTACTGCAGATACAATAAGGCAAAAGCCTGTAAAAATATTTCTGATCTTTCTGTCTTCAAATTTCTTTGATGCTAATAATATTACTCCACCTGCTATCGGCAGCAAAATGGGTATAAGTAGTACGGCCATTATATGTCTCCTTGTGTCAATGGGGACGGTTCTTTTTGACACACTTTCTTGTTAGTCAAAGACTCCCAGTCCCTGCTCTATTATATCTATTATAGGTCCCGAGCACAATCCCAATAAAAAGTTCAGCAGTACAAGTACGGTAATGCCGAATACATATCTTGGACAGTGCATACCTGGCAGCTGGAGCATTTTTTCTGACTTTTCCATTTCATTATTTTTTGCCCGCTCAGTAATTATATCATGATCTCCCTGATCTGCACTTTTATTATTTTCATCAACATGCTCCTTAGGTATAAACAGATATACCACAGTCCTTAAGAAATACACAGCATTAAGTATAGTACTTACAGCCAGAGCCAAAAGAGCTATCCACTGCATGGGCCCATGTCCCAGTGCGGCGCCTCCCAAAAGCAGCTTGGAGATAAAGCCTCCGAGCAGCGGAAACCCCACTATGGAGAAAGCTCCGATACTGTAGCACAGTGCGGAATACTTGTATTTATATGCCATCCCTTTAAGATCATCAATCGACTTTGAATGTGAGCCCTCGGTAAACTCTGAGGATGAGATAAACAGCAGGGACTTTGTAAGACCATGTGCAAATATATGAAATACGGCGGCAGTCACCGCTTCCTTTGTCCCGATGCCTATACCCATGAAAATATATCCTATCTGGGCTATGGAGGAAAAAGCAATCATACGTCGAAAGCTTTTTTCGTTCAGTGCCAGCACAGAACCCATTATCATAGCTACTATTCCGAGTGCAAAGCATACATTGAGCACCCCGCTTTTTTCTATAGCTTCCAAGCCCAGAGTCCTGAAATATATCTTTATAAGCAGGAAAATATAACCCTTTGATACAGTACTCGAAAGTAAGGAGCTTGATATAACATTTGACTGCCCGTATGCATCAGGTATCCATAGATGAAAAGGGAATAGTCCTGCTTTTATAGCAAGACCGACTGTCATCAGTCCTATGACGATGGTGAGCTGCATCCCATAATCACCGGTCCTGATAAGCTCAGATACCGACTCCTGTATATTTGACATCAAAAGATGCCCTGTAAGTGTATACAGTAATGTCACGCCTATCAGGAAAAGTCCTGAGCCAAGCATACTGATCACCATGTATCTGACTGCGGTAACTATGGATTTTCCTATCTGTCTCACCATTATGAGACCACAGCCGGCTATAGTATTTATCTCGATAAATACATATCCCGTAAACAAGTCATTGGTATAGCACATAGCAAGCAGTGAGCTGGTCATGAGGCATACAAGGATGAAAAACAGATTTTCCTTTTTATCCTCTATGTCATATTCTATGGCTTTTCCGCCCGCCAGAACGGACAAAAATGCGACTGTGCTGATAAACAGTGCAAATATCGCTTCCAGGCATCCGCCTCGTATTTCATTACCCCATGGTGCAGGGAAATGCCCCATGTGGTATACGAAGCTGCCTCCGTCATTATATGTGTTATACAGCAATGCTCCCGAAAGTATCATTACTATAAAAAGCACTGCCAATGTGAAATACTGTGCCGCCTTGCGCCGTAATACCGAACAGATGATGGCACAGAACATGCATAGCATTATTGAAAAAAACGGGAAATTTCTAATGAATTCCATCTATTTCAAGCCTTTCTCACGAATTAACTTTATCCTCATGTCTTGCCATCATCAGGCAGTAGTCAAGGTCAAGTGAATGATATTTTCTGTACATCCTGATAGTCAGTGACAGCAAAAGCGCTGTAACACTCACGGATACTACGATGCCTGTAAGTACCAGACCGCTCGGTATCGGATTTATATATGCCGCCGCATCCCTCACTCCGTCAACTACGATAGGAGCTTTTCTGCCCTCTATGTAGCCCTGTGATGCCAGAAGCAGATATACGGCCGTATCCATGATGTTCAGCCCTATTATCTTTTTTATCATATTTTTCTGAAAGAGCAGGTCGCCGAAACCTATGACAAACAGGGCTACTGCCACCAGGTCATTCAAATGTTCGTGTATAAGATTCCACATTTTTATATGTCCTCTCCTAAATCCTTCCACGTCTTACAAGTGCGTAAAAGCTGTACATCGTACAGGCTACTACCATGCCGACACAGATATTAAGTACCAGTATCAGTCCGCTGGAAAGTATGGCTCCGGGTGTACCGAGCGGTATGCCCGACTCCAGGTGGTTTGCTCCCGTAAAGAATGAATAACACTTTGACAGGCAGTAAACAAGCAGTGCCACCAGCGTTATGATCCTTACTGTATTTGCATTCATAAACCTCTCGGTTTTGTTAAAGCCGAATGCTGACAGGAAGAGCACAAAGCCCGCTCCGAGTATTGCTCCGCCGGAGAAGCCTCCGCCGGGTGATATATGTCCGTTCAGTATTACATAAACGCCAAATACCATTATGATCGGGAATACTATCAAAGCACTCTTCCTTAATATGGTATCGTTTTCAGGTTCATAGTTTCTGTTATCAAGCTTTGCAAATGCCGACTCTCTGATACCAAAGGCTTTTTTACTGCTTTCTGTCTCTTCATCGTCTCCTGCTCCGCCCCTGCCGTCAATTCTCAGCATAATGGTCACGCATATGGTCGCAACAAAAAGAACACAGGACTCTCCGAAGGTATCAAAAGCCCTGTAATCAAGAATCATGCCCGAAACAATATTGATGGCACCGGTTTCATCCAGTCCGTTTTCAATATATCTTCGGGCAACTTCGTTGTTGTCTGGATTGTTTTTGTCTCCTATTTCAGGCATCCCAAGCATCGCCGTAGCCAGCAGCACAAACATCAGAACTATCATGACCGCTGCGACTATGCGGTATACAGATTGCAGTCTTCCTTCGAGTTTCCCCGGCAGGATACCTGTGGCATTCTGAGATACCGTATTACGTATACCCGGTTTGCCTTTTTTCATTTTCTGAGATTTCATAATATATATGTTTTTCCTCTTGGTTTTACTATGTCACTTTATATCCGGATTACGATTTCTTCAATTTACGGGTGG
>CAMYYQ010000290.1 GCA_947303535.1 uncultured Ruminococcus sp. | reverse complement strand
CAAACGGAAATACTGATCTCGGACAACAATTCTGCAAAAACCATATTTGATGTGTGTGATAGAGTATTAGATGATAACCCCGAGTTCTTCTGGGCAAAAGCAACGGCAGTGACACACTCTGGCGGCAATAAATACAATGAGCTGAGTATATATCCTCGTGACAATAATACATCAATTGATGATGTAAAGAAGATGTGTGAAAAAGTTTCAGATGCTGCTGACAGCATCATAAATGATATACCTGAGGAAGCATCAGACTGGGAAAAGATCCTTTTTGTACATGATACCATAATAAACAATACGCACTATCAGATGGACGATACCGACAAGTATACAAATACCGCATATGGCTGTCTTGTAAGGAAAAGTGCGCAGACAAATGGGTATACGCAGGCATTTCAGTATATTATGAAAAGGCTCGGCTTTGAATGTGGAAAAGTTGCTAACGGCGGTCATTCGTGGAACTATATCAGACTTGACGGTAAATACTACTGGGTGGATACTATGTGGGACGATCCTATTTACGAAGACAGCAGTATTAATGATATAACACATTATTTCTTTATGGCTGACGACGAGCACTTCAAGCTTCAGCATGACCTTGAAAAGGGTGATAACTATTTTGTGCCCAAATGTGATTCCCTCGTCAAGTATTACTACACCGTTGACGGTTCATACCTGAAAAGCTTTGATATTGATGCAATAACTGATGTGATGCGCAGACACGCAGGGGAGAAAAAGATCGAGTTTGTGTTTGCAGATGATGAAGCATATAAAAATGCAAAGGAATCAATGTCCAACGGATGCGGTGTAAACGAAATGTATGAGGCGATCGAGGAAGGAAGTACATTCTCATACGGCTTTGACGACGATAAGAGAAAGTTTAATATTTATGTCAGTCGGAATGACGAATAACTTCAAAAAATTCATTTGCATATAGATGAGACTTATAATAATGCTAAAACCGTCCTGTATGATTCATACAGGACGGTTCTTTATGTGGTATTCAAAAAATATTATGCATCATCAAGAGAAGCAATCTTCTTGAGAAGGTACTCCTGTATGCGTAGGGCGTCATTTGCTGTGATACCCTCGCTTGACTTGTCAACATCACCGTTTGCAAGACCTTTTTCTGTGATATGCTTAACGTCTGTACCGTTGAGACCGTACTTGTTTGGATTTGCAAGGTACTGCATTATGAGTACAACGTCAGACATATCAATGTCGCCGTCGCAGTTTACATCGCCATACTTGTCTGCCTTAACTACAGTAATAGTAGTCGTTGTTGTCACGGGCTCTGTTACTGTCGTTGTAGATGTAGCCGAAGTTGTAGTAGTTGTTGATGTTGTAGTTGTAGAGGTGGTAGTAGTTGTTGTTGTTGTCTGCTGTGAGCCGTTTGATGAAATGATAAATGCCTTTATGCTCTCAGCACCTGAAGCAGGAGGTGTTATCTCCTTGCCCGATTTGTCGGAAGCGTACCAAGCCTGTAAAAGTGCGGACTTTTCTTTCTTTATCATCTCGATAAGCTGCTTCTTTACGTCTGCATCTGTAACAGCCTCGGCAGGGTCAGTGGATACGTCCATGACCTGCTTCGGATTGTTCATATCGAGAGTTATAGTGCCTGATTTCTTAGCTTCCCATACGTATGATACCCAGTAGCTCTTGCCGTTGAGCTGCGGTGAGAAGCCAAGGCAGCCGTTCATAAAGTTTGTATTGCCTGAGAACTGAACGTCTACAAAGGCAGTTTCACCAATGCTTGTACCGAAGTTTACTGTGCCGCTGCCGTTGTCTTTACCGTAGATCTTTTCGCTGTCGGAAACATTTACAGATGTAGTTGTGGTTACTACCTCATTCGGATTTGTAACAGAAGTAACGATAGTGGACTCAGCTTCTCCTCTTGCGTACTTGTTGATAGCAGCAACTATCTCGGGACGCTTCCATGTGCAGTTTGATCTGTCGAGAAGCATAAAGCTTATATCGTCCCACCAGCAGCAGGTAACGCCTACAGATGAAGCATATGCTGTGAAGTATGCAGCACAGTCAACTCTGTCCTGGACGTTGTTGCCCTTTTCTCTTGCGCCATACTCACCAACGTAAACAGGGATACCCTTTGATGTGTACTTCTGATAAACCTTGTCAAAAGCCTGATTTATCTCGCCTGTGTCTGTATTGATATTGAAATTGCGTACACTCTGCGAGTCGCTTTCCTCAGCAAGAGCGAAGCCGTATGGCAGATATGCGTGAACAGCTACGATAAGCCTGTTCTGTACACTGTCGTTAGGTATCTGGAAATTCTCATTGGTAGCACCGTCAACTGAGCAGTCATAACCCGGAACAGCAACGTATCTTGTGCCGTTGTTGCCGCCTGACTTACGGATAGTGTCAAGACAGTCCTGATTGAGCTTGTTGATAGTCTTTATAGCGTCGATGCAGTCAGCGTTTGAAGGATTTATCCACCACTCATTTGTATGACCGATAAGACGTGGTTCGTTCATGGTCTCAAAAATGAGCTTGTTGTCATATTCCTTGAAGCGGTCAGCTATCTGTGACCAGATAGTAGTCATGTACTTCTTTGACTGGTTGTAATGAGCAGTATCAGGATACATATACTTAGCGTCATTATCATGGTGAACGTTGAGGATAACGTACATACCGTCATCTATAGCGTAGTCAACGATCTCCTGAACTCTGTCCATCCACTGCTTTGTGATCTGATAGCTGCCGTCAACGTGATTGTGCCATGAAACAGGGATACGGACGGTTCTGAAACCTGCTGCCTTTACAGTGTCGATCATCTTCTTTGAAGTCTTGTAGCCGCCGTTCCAGCAGGTCTCAATACCCATTTCGCTGCCTACCCAGCCTGTATCGTCGATAGCGTCCATAGTATTTCCGAGGTTCCAGCCGAGGCGCATATCTTTAACGAACTTGATGCCATCAGTCTCAGGAACGGATTTTGCAGGAATATTAAGGTTCGGGATATTGTAGCTTGAAGCTCCAACCTTATTGCCTGTAAGGAGCGGTACAGAGAACTCGCCGATATCTGTTACGGATATGTCGGAGCTTAATACCTCAGCAGGAATATTGTACACGCTGTCATAGCTTTCACCTGCAAACTGCTGAATGCTTGAGCTGACAGCAGATGTGCTGAAAACAGTGCTTCCCATAGTCGAGGAAACAAGGGTAGCTGCTGCAAGAAC
>CAMYYQ010000289.1 GCA_947303535.1 uncultured Ruminococcus sp. | reverse complement strand
CAGAATATCGACCGCTCCATGTACGAGGCAGGTGCTATCGAGGGTATACGCACACGCTGGCAGGAGCTTATATACATAGTCATACCCTCAATGGGACCTCAGCTCATGTTTGCGGCTGTGATGCAGATAGTAAGCTCTTTCACAGCAGGCACAGTTGCACAGAACCTCGTAGGCTTCCCAAGTACGGATTACAAGGCTCATACTATAATGACACACGCATTTGATTACGGCTGGCAGCGTTTTGAAATGGGCTATGCCTCGGCAATATGCATGGTGCTTTTTGTTGCCATGTTTGCCTGCAACAAGCTCATAAACAAGGTGCTGGGCAAGTATATGGACTGAGGAGGCGAAGCTGTGGCACAGGTAAATACTGCGAAGCTTCACGCTTCCAACAGACAGGCAGGCAGAAAGATAGGCGGAAGCGTGGCTATATTCATGCTTTTAGCCATACTCGGACTTTTTATGGCTCTGCCTATATATCTTACTATCGTTATGTCCATAAAGCCCATAGAGGAGCTTTTCGTGTTTCCGCCGAAGCTCTATGCGTCTCGCCCTACCCTTGACAATTTCAGGGATATGTTCAGGGTACTGCATCAGAACCGCGTACCTTTTTCAAGGGACGTGTTCAACAGCGTTTTTGTAACGGCAACAGTAACGGTACTGCAATGCTTTTTCTCGTCTATGGCAGCATTTGTGCTGGCAAAGTGCAAGTTCCCCGGCGGAAAGATAATAAACGGCATAATCGTAGTTGCACTTCTCTATCAGAGCAACGTTATCTATATCATGCAGTATATCGTTATGGCGAAAATGCACATGATAGATACATATATGGCACTTGTTTTCCCTGCTATAGCCTCGCCTATGGGACTGTTCCTCATGCGCCAGTCCATAAGTCAGGTGCCTGATTCCATGATAGAAGCGGCAAAGGTGGACGGAGCAGGACTTTTCCGCATATGCTGGCAGGTAGTCATGCCAAATCAGAAGCCTGCGCTTATGACTCTTATCATATTCGCATTTCAGGGCGCATGGAATATCCAGACAGGCTCTGTGGTGTTCAGGGAAGAATACAAGACCCTGCCCACTGTTGTAAGTCAGGCTGCGGCTTCGGGACTTGCAAGAGCAGGCGTTGCAATGGCTGCGGCAGTATTTCTGCTGATACCGCCTATCATCATATTTATGCTTGCACAGAGACAGGTCATCGAAACTATGGCTCATTCGGGAATTAAGGAGTAAGCCCTTAGCCTTTAGCCGTTAGCTTGTAGGGGCGCACAGTGTGCGCCCGTATGAAATACAGTTAAAAATTGTAGGGACGACCATTGGTCGTCCGAATTATCAAAACATCACGGCGTACACCCATAAAGAAGGAAGTGAAGCAAATGAAGTCAAAACTGAAGAGATGTATCACAGCAATGGCTGCATTTGCTGCAATTGCTTCTTTCGGAGCTTTCTCAGCAGCCGCAGGCGAGCCCTATGACTCCTATAACTACGACCGCTGGGGCGAGGCTGTGCCCTCGCAGGCTGGCTTTTCGGCTGAGCGTTCGGTGTCGGGCTATGATCTCGGTGTGGGAGCTTTTGACAGCCCAAGTGATATATTCTGCGACCATGAGCACATCTTCTATATCGCAGATACGGGAAATAACCGCATAGTAGCTATTGATACGGATTTTGATGACACTGTAAGAGTGTATGACAGCTTCACCATGCCCGACGGCTCAAAGACTACCCTTAATAAACCTATGGGCGTGTATGTTTCGGCTGAAAATGACATGATATACATTGCGGACAGCGATAATGCCCGTGTACTTATTTCCGATAAGGACGGAAATGTGCAGGGAACAATAACGAAGCCCACTTCCGAGGTATACGACCAGAAAAGGACATTTCTTCCACAGAGAGTAATTGCGGACAAGGCAGGTAATGTATACGTAGTTCTCGGAAATATAACCACAGGTGCGGCAATGTTCGCTCCTGACGGCAGTTTTATGGGCTTTTACGGAGCTAACCGAGTTGAGCCGACTGCCAAGATAATCAGCAATTACATCAGGGGACTTTTTATGTCTGACGAGAAGAAGTCCAACAGGACGAGGACTGTTCCCTCGGGTATCACAAGCTTTGATATTGACGGGGACTTCATTTTCACCTGTACCTCTTCATCTACACAGACTACAGATACCGTGAAGAAGCTCAATGCCGCAGGAAAGAACATTTTTGCAGATCTTGAACTGTCTTTCGGCGACTATAAGCCTGTATACGATACTTCACAGAACAAGGTGCTTTCGCCTGCTATTGTAGATATAGATGTGGCTGAGGACGGCTGTATAAATTGTCTTGATCTTACGACAGGCAGAGTTTTTCAGTATGATGAGGACTGCAACCTGCTTTTTATTACAGGTGCTATCGCAAAGCAGACAGGCGGCTTTGACCATGCAGCGGCTATCGAGTCACTTGACAATGACCTGTATGTACTTGACTCCTCAAAGGATACAGTTACTATATTCAGAGAGACCTCATTCGGAAAGGCAGTCCACAAGGCAGCTGCGCTTTATAATGCAGGATATTACGAGGAGGCTCTTGAGCCGTGGCAGGACGTTCTCAAACGTGACGGCAATTATCACAGAGCTTATGTCGGCATAGCTTCCGCACTTCTCCGCAAGGGCGACTATAAGGGCGCAATGAAGTACGCTAAGCTCTCCGATTCGGTAGACATATACAATAAGGCTTTCGAGGGCTACCGCAGAGAGTTCCTGAGAGAGCATTTCACGGCTATAGTCTTCGGACTTGTTATACTTATAGCAGGAACTGTAACTTACGGCAGGTTCAGAAAAAAACGCAGAGCAAGGACTGCTGCTGATAATATATCGGAAAAGGAGGAGAAGCAGGCATGATGGACCTTACTCAGAAGCAGTGGGTAAAGTATGCGGTAACTCACCCCTTTGAGGGCTTTGAGGATATGCGCTGGAAAAAATCGGGCTCGCTGAAAATAGCCATGTGCATCATAGTTCTGCTCTTTTTCGGACAGATAGCCTACGGCAGACTGTACGGCGCACAGTTTTTCATAAGCAATGACAAGACTTTCAATATTATCCCGTACATCGTGCGGAGCTTCGTGCTCTTCGGCTCATGGGTACGTGGAAACTGGGCTGTGTGTACTCTCCTTGACGGTGAGGGACCTCTGAAAAACATCTGCATATACAGAGC
>CAMYYQ010000288.1 GCA_947303535.1 uncultured Ruminococcus sp. | reverse complement strand
ATTCTTTCGTCACACGGATGATTTTACTTCTCGAAACGCCCTCGCCGTAGCCTTTACTGCTGAGCACCTTCACACTGCTCTCAGCTGCATACACGGTCATTACCGAAGCATCTGCGCCAAAGTCAAATACATTGGCTGTTGTACCTACCGCCGCTGTCACTGTCATAACAGCCGCAGCAGCTACAGATGCCGCTCTCTTTTTAAGGTCAGCCTTTCTCATAGCAAATCCCTCCAGATTTTTAATATCCTCTGAAAAGTATGCCAATTGCATACCTTTTCTCACTGTCTATATTATATGCCTCCTATGCCACTATTTCAATGACATATAGTACTTATTAGATGATGTTTTGTGCTATAGGTATCTATTATCACACACAATCCGTCAATTATCATCTTGCATGGTAATCATCTTGCTATTTATATCTTATATACAGTAATAAAAGTAACATATCTCTTCATAAAAAGTTCATAATATTTTTCTGAAAAAATGTGAGAGATTATTTATCCTGCTCCGTCTAAGTAATAGAAAGCATGAAAAATTTACAAAGGAGGTATTATTTATGCTATTCAAAAAATTATTATCTATCACACTTGCAGCTGCAATGTCAGCATCAATGCTATCAGCTGCACCTACGATCACAAGTACATCAGTAGCTGTAGCCGCTGATACAACACAAGCTCCCGAAATGGCGAAGTGTATGCTCTGTCATAAGGAAGTGCCGCAAAGCGAGATACACGTTGCTTCAAATGGCTGTACTGCTTGTTACGACTGCTATCCTGCTGCTTCATGTTGCTTCCCGACAATAACAGCCAGCACAAGCGGTATTATAACTGCTATCGACAACGATTCATTAACTCTCGACACGGCAGGAAAATACTTCTTCAATGCTCCCCTTGAATTACAGCACCTCACCAACAAGCTCGGTCACAAACCCAAAGTCGGTGAAAAACTGAATATGGAATATACATATTTAGACAATCCAGAGCATACTGACGATCATTATATCATTACTTTCAAAAGTGCAAGCACAGGAAAAGCTGTAACTGTTGAGGATAATGAAGTTCACGGTATCGCAGGCGTTTTCGACCATGCAGAGGACGGTTATCTCTATTTCATCAACAACGAAAAATATCCATATGGTGAAGCACTGGCAGCAGTTGTCAATTCCCTCAGCAAGGGCAATATAATAAATGTTACCCTTTCAGCTTCTGATACTATTATAAATATAGAAAAGACTCTTGAAGGAACAACTACAGCAACAAGTGTCCAGACATCAATAACGACCACTACTACATTGCCTGTTACCTCAGAATACTGGGAAAAGTACGCTCTTTCCGTAATGTCATATCCGACCAAGACCACTTATGCAATAGGCGAAGAGCTTGACCTATCAGGCAGCCGTGCATATGGAATATATGAGAACTCAAATGGAATGCACGGAGATGTTTTCGGTGCATCATTTGATTCTGATTACTATACTGTCGATGCGTCTGAATTTGACAACACAAAGCCGGGCACATATACTATCTACGTAATATACGGCAGCGGTGCAGGCGCAGATAAAAAGTCATTCCAGGTAACCGTGACTGATAAAGCTGTTACTCAGCCTGTAACAACTACTACGATCACAACTACGTTAACTGCTCCGGTAACAAGCGTCAAAGAATATGACCGCACATCGTTCAGAGGTATTTTCGACAGCTATGTTGATTGTGGTAGCTATAAGGAGCTTTATCTCAGCGGCGGTATAAAATACACTTTAAGTTCTCTCCGTCTCGAAGGCGGTCTTTCCGATGAAAAAGTCACAGAAATACTAAAGAGCCTCAATAAGGGCGATAATATAATAGTAACTGCTAATCAAAGCTATATGGCTGTAAACTATCTCTATGATATTTTCAGCATTGATCTATATTCTGTTACAACTCACTATAACCCGAGCCCTACCACAACAGCTAATGTATCTTACCCTTACGGCGGTACAAATAACGATGTTCCCGACCATTCAACAACATATACAGAACCTGAACTCTGGATGTACGGTACAGGCGTTGACCACTTCAAGAGCATAAAGACTATCCCAACAAAGACTATCTACGATGAAGGCGAGTCACTTGACCTCAGCGGTCTTGTTATCAACGCTTACCACAGCGTAAACAGAAGGTCAAACAAGGGCAATTTCGACACACTTATAACTGACTATGTATGGAGCATTGGTCAGATCGAACCTAAGTACATCACAATTGAATCATCAGACGGTAAAACCTACTCTGTAAGCGATTTCAGCAAGCTCAAGGGCGGAAATTTCTATACTGTAAAGATCGGCAGCGGTCAGATCGTAGAATTCAAACTCAAAGCCACTGATGAAAATACCAAGACAATATATAACACCGCTGAATTCTCATTCACAGTTTATATCAACAAGACTGGCGGCTCAACAAAGACTGTGGATTTAAAAAATGCAAAGATCACAGACTTCGATCTTGGCAAAGCCAACGGCATCGTTATCAAGGACGCAGGCACCTACACACTTGATCTTTCAGAAGATCTGTGCAGTGCATCAGGCATAGAAAGCGATATCCGCAAAAACGATGTTGTATCAGGAACTCTGTACCTCGATACTATAAATAATTACATCATTCGCGGTGACCTTACAATAACAGAATACAGCGGCGAAAAGGGTGATGCCAATGGGGACGGCTCAGTTGATATGGGTGACGTTGTTCTTATAATGCAGTCCCTTGCAAATCCTAACAAGTACGGTGTAAACGGTACTGATGAAAACCACATCACAAACAGAGGCTCTGCCCTCGGTGATATGAACGGCGGTGGTCTCTCAACTCAGGACGCACTTTCAATACAGCGCATACTCCTCGGTCTTGACCCCAATCCTGCACCATACAATACTACCGTTTAACAGCCTGCTGCATAAAACGCAGCTTTAAACACAATACCATGATATAGTTAAAAAGGCTCTCCTTTATGGAGAGCCTTGTTTATGTCTTCAGGGCGCAAAAAAGCTCCGCATAAAGCGGAGCTTTTCAATTCTTAGAAAAGATCAAAATTGCCGAATGTGTTATCGTCTATTACGTAATATACCTTGTTGATCTCAGGTCTTACATATACAACGACGCTCTTAGCAGACTTTACTCCGGCAACAGCCTTTGCTTTATCAATGAGGTCTGTACCTGCAACTTCAGCACCA
>CAMYYQ010000287.1 GCA_947303535.1 uncultured Ruminococcus sp. | reverse complement strand
TATACTCTTTACCGCAGGACGTTCCATAGCAGCATGGATAAACCATAACAAGCTTCCGGTAGTTAAAGATAAGACGTTTGCCTATTTCGGGGGATATATTCCGGGTATACCGATACCAACACCGGTATTTATTGCAATAGCTTGCTTTATAGTTATATGGCTTGTCCTGAAATTCACTACTCTGGGACTTTATGCGCAGGCTGTAGGTATCAATGAAAAGACATCTCGTCTGAACGGTCTCAATCCTGCATTCATCAAGTTCATAACCTATGTTATACTTGGTCTTTGCGTAGCAGTTGCAGCATTTATCAAGATAAGCCGAGTTTCGACTATCAACTATTCAGTAGTTGCAAAGGATATTGAAATGGACGCTATCCTTGCAGTCGCACTGGGCGGCAACTCACTCAGCGGCGGAAAATTCAGTATATCCGCTTCTATACTCGGAGCATATGTTATACAGTTCCTTACTACGACCCTTTACAAGTTCAACGTACAGGCAGACGCTCTTCCTGCATACAAGGCAGTAGTAGTAATACTTCTTGTTATAGTCAGCGCACCTGTAGTACGTGAGAAGATGGCAGCTTTCTTCAAGAATCTGCGTTCACCTGCGAAGGCAGAGAGCAAAAGCTGAAAATAAAGGGCAGAACGGAGGAATAATATATGCCGCAAAAAGACATGACTGTCGGCAAACCACGCCGACATCTGCTCAGAGGAATAACAGACACTAATCTGCTCATGTCGATAACGATAATCGTATTTATTATCATGTATCTTTATGCGATATTCGGATTGGGAGAAGGCTTCCTCAAAGCACAGACATTTTTCAATATGCTTAATGCGAACGCTGCACTTATTATACTTGCCTGCGGTATGACGCTTGTAATGATAACAGGCGGAATAGATATCTCAGTCGGCGGTATGGCAGCACTTGTAAGCATGAGCTCAGCTGTATATCTTGACAAACACAGCGGAAGCGTGTTCGGAGCAATGATGATATCACTCGGCATCGGACTTGCATTCGGAATTATACAGGGTTTCCTCGTAGCTTATCTGGACATTCAGCCGTTCATAGTAACGCTGGCGGGAATGTTCTTTGCAAGAGGTATGACTACCATTGTAAACCCTGATCAGTTCAATGTTCAGAACGAAGCGTTTGTAAAGCTTAAAGAAACAAGAATACTCATTCCCGGACTTGGCTCTTATAACAAAAGAGGCGATTATATCGACGCTTACATAGAGATCGGCGTCATAGTCGCACTCGTTGTCGTAGCTGCGCTGTTCGTGTTCCTGAAATGGACAAAGACAGGACGCAATTTCTACGCAGTCGGCGGCAACAAGCAAAGCGCACTCATGCTTGGAATAAATGTAAAGAGAACGACCTTCCTTGCATATCTTATGTGCGGACTTTTAGGCGGAATTGGCGGATTTGTATATTTTATGCACGTAGGTTCGGGCTCTCCATCTCATGCAACGGGAGCAGAGATGAATGCCATAGCTTCGTCCATTATCGGCGGAACTATGCTTACGGGCGGCGTCGGAAATATAGTGGGAACACTTTTCGGCGTACTTTCACTTGCTCTTATCCAGAATATAGTATCATCTGTAGGACTTGACGATGCATGGTGGACAGGAATAACCAATGCAGCAATGCTTTGTATATTCCTTGTTATCCAGAGTGTCATCATTGCGCAGCGTAAAAAGGCAAATCTCTCAGCTGCAAAGTCTATGGAAGCAAAAGGAGTAAAAAAATGAGCAGTGCAGATATAATAAAAGACGGTAAAGCGGTAATAGGCATCGAATTTGGCTCTACACGTATCAAGGCGCTTCTTATAGGAGAGGATCGTGCTCCTCTGGCATCAGGCGTTTACGACTGGCAGAACGAGCTGCTTGACGGTGTATGGACTTATTCACTTGAAAATGTCAGAAAAGGACTTCGTGACTGCTTTGCCGATCTGATGAAAAACGTTGAAGAAAAATACGGGACAAAGCTGGAGTCTGCTGCTGCGATCGGCATATCAGCGATGATGCACGGCTATCTCGTATTTGATGAAAAAGATGAGCAGCTGGTTCCTTTCAGAACATGGCGCAATACTATGACTGAGGAAGCAGCTGACAAGCTTACGGAAGTATTCAGCTTCAATATCCCTCAGCGCTGGAGCATAGCACATCTTTATCAGGCTATGCTCAATAAAGAGCCTCATGTGGAAAGAATATCGTTCATGACCACACTTGCAGGCTATGTCCACTATCTCCTTACAGGTGAAAAGGTCATAGGAACAGGTGATGCTTCGGGAATATTCCCCATAGCTCAGGACACCTGCGATTATGATGCGGAGATGACGGCAAAGTTCAATGAACTTGCAAAGGGTACAGAGCTTGCTGCAAAGCTTGAAGATATCCTGCCCCGTATAGTGCCTGTAGGTGAATGTGCAGGGAAGCTCACAGAAAACGGTGCAAAGCTCCTTGATCCCACAGGAACTTTCAAAGCCGGAGCACCTTTCTGTCCGCCTGAGGGCGATGCACAGACAGGTATGGCTGCAACTAACAGCATCACACGGAAAACAGGCAATGTTTCGGCAGGAACGTCTATATTCTCCATGATAGTCCTTGAAGAAAAACTTAAAGCTGTTCATCGTGAGATAGACATAGTTACTACCCCCTGCGGAGCTCCTGTGGCAATGGTACACTGCAACAGCTGTACATCTGACCTTGATGCATGGTTCGGCATATTCGGCGAGCTTCTTAAAGAAGCAGGCTGTGATATGCCAAAAGGCAAACTTTACGACCTGCTTTACAGCCTTGCGGCCGAGGGCGAAACCGATTGCAGCGGCATAGTGTCATATAACTATTTTGCAGGCGAGCCCGTAACAGGAGTTAAGGACGGCAAGCTGCTCTTGACCTTCCATTCACCCAATCGAACGGGCGAGGAACGCCCGCACTTCAGGGAGCTGCAAGACTGCGGCAACTGTCTGCGTCCCGTTTGAACACGAAAAAAGGCAGGGAGGGATCGGCATGCGTATCACAGCAGAAGACGCACAAAAGCAGTTCACCGCGCTTTTGACGCAGTGGTGCGATGCGCTCGTTCGGCTGCAGATTACCGAACCGGACAACGAAACGCTGGACGGCGCCATCCGGTGTCCGGCCTGCGGCGGCGTTCACGGCCGCTGTCATGAAGCGGTCTATCCCCTGCTTTGCGCCGCGCA
>CAMYYQ010000286.1 GCA_947303535.1 uncultured Ruminococcus sp. | reverse complement strand
GATAGCGGCGTTGTTTGAGCTTCTCACCTCAAGGGCTATACTCTCAACATCTTCGGGGACAGCCTCTAAAAAACATTCCATGAGCATTCTTGCAACGCCCATGCGGCGGTATTCGGGAGCAGTAGCCACAGTCAGTATCTCGCCTGTATCTGCTGCTGTAAAGCCTGCAAGCAGTCCTGCGAGACGGTCGCCGTCATATGCGGCAAGGACTATGCCCTCAGGTTTGGCAGCTTCCGAACGGAAGTCCTCGGAAGACCAGCCCTCTGAACCTACGCACATCTTGTCGAGAGCGGACAACTCGTCGTAATTAAATTGAGAATTGAAAATTGAGAATTGAGAATTATTCATCGGTTCCTGCCCTTCTCCTACTAAGTTGAGAATTGAGAGTTAATGTGTTCATGTTATTTATTGTGTAAGGCTCGGAACGCCGAGGGCGGCGTTCCCTACAATTCTACTTTCTACTCACTTGCGGGACGTCGAGGACACCGTCCCCTACAATTCGTTCATGTTAGCTGCATTGTCAGGTGCGGACTGACAAAGGCAGCCCCTACAAGCTAAAGGCTAAGGGCTAAAGACTCAGCCCTTGGCATCGTACCATGACTTGCCCTGATGAACATCAACTGCAAGGGGTACACGCATATCATAAACGTCTTGCATTTCCTCTTTGAGAAGCTCCGCGCACTTATCCGCACATGAGATATCGGACTCGATGATAAGTTCATCGTGTACCTGCAATATGAGCTTTGCATTGAGCTTTTCGGCTTTCAGACGGTTGTATACATTTATCATTGCTATTTTGATAAGATCGGCGGCAGTTCCCTGCACAGGAGTATTCATAGCGATACGCTTGCCTGCTGCCTGCAATACCTTATTTGACGATGAAAGCTCTGGGATACGGCGTTTTCTGCCGAACATAGTTGTTACATAGCCGTTCTTGAAAGCATCGTCAACGGTAGTCTCCATGAACTGATTTACCTTGGGGTACTTCGCAAGGTAATCGTTTATATACTTCTTTGCTTTCGCAACGGAAGTTCCGATATCCTTTGCAAGGGAGAAAGCTCCGATACCGTAGATGATACCGAAGTTTACAGCCTTTGCGGCACTTCTCATCTCGGGAGTCACCATGAACAGCGGCATATCGAATACCTGAGCCGCAGTGGAGGTGTGTATATCCTCTCCCGAAGTAAAAGCTTCGGTCATATTTTCATCGCCGCAGAGATGCGCCATAACTCTCAGCTCGATCTGGCTGTAGTCGGCATCAATGAGGGTCCTGCCCTCAGCGGCTGTGAAGAATTTTCTCATTTTTGCACCGAGTTCTGTACGGACGGGGATATTCTGCATATTAGGCTCTGTGGAGCTTATACGTCCTGTACGTGTCTCGGTCTGTCTGAACCATGTATGGATACGTCCGTCAGGAGCGACTTTATCAAGAAGTCCTGCTACGTAAGTGGAGTTGAGCTTTGTGTACTGGCGGTATTTCAGCACATTATCAACGATAGGAGCATAGTTGCGCAGCTCTTCCAGTACCTCGGCATTTGTGGAGTAGCCGCTCTTTGTCTTTTTCTTTGCAGGGAGTCCCATTTCCTCGAAAAGTACTGTTCCAAGCTGTTTAGGTGAGGATATATTGAACTCATGACCTGCCTCGTCGTATACCATCTGCTGAGTTTCTTCTATCATCTCCGACAGGTATGCTCCGAAGTCCTTAACGCCTTGCTGGTCGATGAGTATGCCGCAGTCCTCCATAGAAGCAAGGACTTCCGTAAGGGGCAGCTCTATCTTTTCGAGAAGCTCGGTCATGCCCTCTTTTTCGATCTCGGCGAGGAGCTTCTTTACAAGTCCGTTAAGAGAAAGAAGCTCGGCAAGGTCGCCGTTTTCGCTGTAGTAGTGAACGCCGTACTCGGCACAGAGCTTGTCAACGGCGTAGTCCGAAGCAGATGTATTCAGCAGATATCCGCAGATAGCTGCGTCGCTCTTTATATTTTTCAGTTCACCGCCGTGAGCCATTGCCCAGCGGTAGTGAGCCTTTGCGTCATCGGTGGATTTATCACATTCAGAAGCAAAGAAAGCAGATATAAGCTTTTCGTCTTCGGCAGTATATACATTGTCGCCGTTGCGTACCGAAAGCTTTCCTTCGCGGAAAAGATACTCACATTCTTTGAGCTTTGCGATTATATCCTCGCTGAGCCGGCTTACCTGCGCATTTATGACAGGTGCTTCCTCAGCCTTTACCTCGGGAGCGGAGTTAGTACCCTCAGTAGCACTTATGCCAAGCTTGTCAAGGAGCTTGAACATCTCAAGGTCTGAAAGCATACGGCTCACAGCCGCTGTATCGGTCTCGCCGACTTTGTAGCTTTCAAGGTCTGTATCTATGGGAGCATCGCGGACTATAGTCGCCAGCCATTTGCTCTCCTTTGCGGAGTCAGCTCCTGCGGCAAGCTTTGCCTTTACGCCCTTTGTAAGTGATGACTCCTCGTATTTTTCGTAGAGAGTCTCAATGCAGCCATACTCCTTTATAAGAGAAGAGGCTGTCTTTTCGCCTATGCCTGCAACTCCGGGGATATTGTCGGAGCTGTCGCCCATAAGGGCTTTCAGGTCAATGAGCTTTATAGGCTCGAAGCCGTAATCCTCATTGAACTTTTCGGGAGTATAGTAGATATTCTCCTTATTTGTGGCGAGTATGACAGTTACCTTGTTGTCGATGAGCTGCAAGCTGTCGCGGTCGCCTGTGAGTACATAACATTCATTGCCGCTGTCGGAGCAGAGCTTTGACAGCGTACCCAGTACATCGTCAGCCTCATAGCCCTCACACTCTACTACCTTTACTCCCATAAGACCGAGAAGCTCTTTTACTCTCGGAAGCTGCTCTGCAAGCTCGGGGGGCATACCCTTGCGGTTAGCCTTATAGTAGGATACAGCCTTGTGGCGGAATGTGGGAGTGCGCAGATCGAAAGCCACAGCGACTGCATCAGGTCTTACATCGCTTACATTGCGCATATATATATTCATAAAGCCGAATATGGCGTTGGTGAATTCACCTTTTTTGTTTGAAAGCAGCTTTATACCGTAGAATGCACGGTTGAGGATACTGTTTCCGTCTATAGCGAGAAGTTTCATAGCAAGCTCCTTTTTCAGCTGTCAGCCGTCATTTTTTCGACTGAGAGGATAAGACTGACAGTTCTATACATATAGCACTCTGTATTATATCACAC
>CAMYYQ010000285.1 GCA_947303535.1 uncultured Ruminococcus sp. | reverse complement strand
CGTCCTCATAGACTATATCCAGAGGGATATCCTCGGGAACAGCGTCCATTGGCTCAGGCTCGGGTATCTCAACGACTATCACCTCGCCGCCTTTGAGCTTCATGTTCTTGCTTACGGCTTTGCCGCACGATGTGACCATGCCCTTTTCGATAAGCCCTTGTACTGCCGAACGTGTAAGCTCAGCAATATTGTCCGAAATATACTTGTCGATACGGCTTCCTGCGTCCTCGGCGGAAGCTGTAAGGACTACCTGCTCATTCATTTTCAGCCGCCTTTTCTGTCTTAGCTTTCTTAGCCTTTTCTATCTTCGGGTCAATGAAGATACCGTAAATGAGAAGCATCACAAAAGCCACTGTTACGCAGATATCAGCCACGTTGAATATAGCAAAGTGGAAGAGCTTTACCTCAAACATATCCACAACATAGGAGAAGCGGAAACGGTCTATAAGGTTGCCGATACCGCCTGCTATGAACAGTGTGAGCGCAATATTCAAGAACTTTGAGCGTTTATACACCTTGAAAAGCAGGATAATACCGCCCAGCACCACAAGGCTCGTAAAGCCTACAAGGAACCACCTCTGCCCCGACATACTTCCAAAGATAGCACCGTCATTCTCCAGATAGGTAAGGTCTATTATTTTGAAATCGCCGAAGTGTATGAATTCCTTGGTGTGAACAGGTTTGAGCTCATGTATTGCCCAGTATTTCACAAGCTGGTCAGCTCCTACAAGAGCCGCTGCCATCAGTACAAGAAGTATAGCCACGTTGTTTTATCCTTTCAATAAGACAGCCTGCCGACTTTTCAGCCGACAGGCAATATAGTACAAATTAGTTAAGCTTCTACAGCTACTGCGCATCTCTCGCAGAGTGTTGGGTGGTTGTGGTTTGTGCCGACATACTTGCTGAAGCACCAGCAGCGTTCGCACTTTTCGCCCTCTGCCTTAGCAACAACGAATGTAGTCTCGGCACCGCTCTTTTCAACCTCAACGCCTGATACGATGAGGATATCCTTGAGCTGGTCAGCCAGTGAAGTATATCTGTCATAGTCAGCATCGCTGCTCTTGATGATGATCTTAGCTTCAAGTGACTTACCTATAGTCTTTTCGTTACGAGCGTCCTCAAGTACCTTGTTTACTGCAAGACGGGTATTGTAGATGAAATCCCACTTGTCGGTAAACTCGGCTGTAAACTCGATGCCGCTCTTTTCAGGCATCTGATTGAGGAATACGCTTTCCTTGTCGTCTGCTGCCGAATGAGGCATGAACTGCCATATCTCCTCGGCTGTGTATGAAATGATAGGTGCAGCCAGTCTTGTCATCGCACTGATTATGCGATACATAGCAGTCTGAGCTGCTCTTCTGAGAACGGAAGCTTCCTTCTCACAGTAAAGTCTGTCCTTGATGATGTCAAGGTAGAAGTTGGACATATCTATTACACAGAAGTTGTGGAGTGCGTGCAGTGCGATATGGAAATCGAATGCATCATAGCCCTTCTTCATAGTGTCGATAAGATTGTCGAGCTTCATAAGTGCCCATTTATCAAGCTCTGTGAGCTGATCGTCGGACACGCTGTCCTTATCGGGATCAAATCCTGCACCGTTACCCAGGTTGCCCAGAATGAATCTTGCAGTATTTCTTATTTTCTTGTAAGCATCTGAAAGCTGACCGAGGATAGGCTTCGAGATACGGATATCGCAGTGATAATCTGAAGAAGCTGCCCAGAGTCTGAGGATATCAGCGCCGTACTGGTCTGTTATCTCGCTTGGGTCGATACCGTTGCCCAGTGACTTGTGCATTGCCTTGCCTTCGCCGTCAACGACCCAACCGTGAGTACAAACAGCCTTGTAAGGTGACTGTCCCTTGTATACAACAGATGTAAGGAGCGATGACTGGAACCAGCCTCTGTACTGGTCAGCACCCTCGAGATAAAGGTCAGCAGGCCATGTAAGGCTTGGGAAGTCCTTTCCTTCCATAACAGAGGTATGTGATACACCACTGTCGAACCATACGTCCATGATATCGTATTCCTTTGTAAATTCACCGCAGCCGCACTCGCACTTTACGCTTGCAGGGATAAACTCACTTGTATCCTTTATCCACCATGCATCGCTGCCTTCCTTGCGGAAGAGTTCAGAGATAGCCTTGATAGTCTCGTCATTGCATATAGGCTTGCCGCAGTCCTTACAGTAAACAACAGGTATCGGAACGCCCCATGTTCTCTGACGTGAGATACACCAGTCGCTTCTGTCGCGTACCATGCCCTTGATTCTGTCCTCGCCCCACTCAGGGATCCACTGAACAGACTCGATAGCCTTGATAGCTTCGTCCTTGAAGCCGTTTACTGAGCAGAACCACTGCTCTGTAGCTCTGTATATGATAGGGCTGTTACATCTCCAGCAGTGTGGGTACTGGTGGACGATCTTCTGTGTAGCCAGCATAGCGCCCAGCTCTGTGAGCTTTGCAGCGATAGCCTTGTTAGCCTCGTCTGTGTCCATGCCCTCAAATTCGCCTGCTTCGGCAGTCTGCTTACCCTTTGAGTCAACGCATACGATGATACCGATATCGTCGTAGTTCTTGCACACCTCAAAGTCCTCTACACCGTAGCCCGGAGCTGTATGTACACAGCCTGTACCGCTTTCAAGAGTAACGTGGTCACCAACGATAACAGGTGACAGACGGTCGTAGAGCGGATGCTTTGTCTTCATTCCCTCAAGCTCGGCACCTGTAAAGATATGCTCTGTGGTATACTCTGTGATACCCGCAGTTTCCATAGTAGTCTTTACAAGCTCCTCAGCCATTACGTAGTACTCATCGCCTACGTGAACGAGGGTATAGTTATACTCAGGACCAAGGCATATAGCAAGGTTGCCCGGGATAGTCCATGTAGTAGTTGTCCAGATAACGAAATATATCTTTGAAAGGTCAAGTCCAAGTCCCTTGAAAATACCCTTATCATCAGTTACGTTGAACTTAACATAGATCGAATAGCAAGGATCGTTTGAATACTCTATCTCAGCCTCGGCAAGAGCGGTATTACAGTCAGGGCACCAGTAAACAGGCTTTAAGCCCTTGTACATATAGCCCTTCTTTACCATTGAACCGAATACTTCCACCTGCTTTGCCTCGTACTCGGGACGAAGTGTAAGGTAAGGATAGTCATAGTCGCCAAGTGAACCAAGTCTCTTGAAGCCCTTCATCTGATTAGCGACCT
>CAMYYQ010000284.1 GCA_947303535.1 uncultured Ruminococcus sp. | reverse complement strand
TTTGATACTGTTGAAGCCGCAGTAGTCATCATACTAAAAGATGATGTAACTGAAGGCGCAACGATAGAAGCCGCAAGTAAAACAGACAATGCAGCCTTTTTAGGATTAATACTTCTCATGTGTTATTCCTCCTTATTTAATTCCCCTGTAAAACGTTTCAATGTGCGATTCCAATATCGGCCATTATGTTAGATTGCCTATATATAACATTTGACCATTTTCGCACCTTTTATCCACATTAATTTTATCACTTTGTCATAATATAAGCAACCTAAATAATACAGATTTGGTGGACAAAATGCGTCTTTTATATTAATATATCACGATTTATGTTTGAATTTTATCAAAATCCTCATAATTTTAACATATTTGTATGCACACAGTAATCTGACAAATAAAAAAAGAGCAGACAAATTGTCTGCTCTCATGTATTATCAGTATTCTAATCAGTATTCACCGCTTCCGAAGCCGCCGCTGTTGTTTCCGTTATTGCCGTTATTATTTGTACCGCTGCCTACGAAAAGATCGTCCATAGCAGCACTTCTGTCACTGAAATTGTACTTCTCACGCTGCTCATTTTCGGTAGCTTCACGCATTTGCTTTTCCCGTTCCATGTCCGCACGAAGCAGCTCCGCAAAATCAAGTCCCCTGCTGCCGCTTATATCTCCGACATATTCGGTATTCCGCTGCGCCTCGCCGCGGGCTTCACGCCTTTCGTCAGCTATGTACCTTCCTGCTGCATTGATACCGTCAAAAAGCAGATCAAACAATCCGTAGCCTCTTCCGTAATTTCTTCTCATAGTATACCCCTTTCGTTTACTATATCATTCAGACCGCCCCTTGGTCTGTACCATCATTATACCACGTTTTTCACGGAAATGCAATATATTTCTTTATTTTGTGCCGCGGCAGACTGTTGACAATTTCTGCGGCATAGTGTATAATTTTAACATGAACAGGAGATGATAAAATGCGCTCAAAAGGCACTAAAACCATTGCCGAAAACCGCAAAGCCCGTCACGATTATTTTGTCCTCGAATCCTATGAAGCAGGCATTGAGCTTGTGGGTACTGAGGTAAAGTCTATCCGTCAGGGCGGCGTTCATCTTAAAGACTCGTGGTGCTCTATCGAGAAGGGCGAGCTTTTAGTCCGCGGTATGCACATATCTCCATATGAGAAAGGCAACATCTTTAACCGCGATCCCATGAGAGTGAGAAAGCTCCTCATGCATAAGCGCGAGATAAATAAACTCTACGGTACTCTGAAACAGGAAGGTCTGTCACTTATCCCCCTGAGCCTTTATTTCAAAGACTCAAGAGTGAAAATGCAGGTGGGACTGTGCAAGGGTAAAAAGCTCTACGACAAGCGCGCCGATATCGCAAAGCGCGATGCAAACCGTGAGATCGACCGCAATATGAAGATGAAAAATCATTAAGAGGACCGCTATGATAAGAGAAATAAACAGTGATGACCTCAGCGGTCTGCTCAAACTGTACAAGTATCTCCACGATAATCCCTTCCCCGAGCTTGACAGCCGTGTGCTGGGAGTATGGGAATCCATTCTAAGTGACAAAAACCACCACATAATAGTCGCAGATGAGGACGGCATGATAGTCTCGACCTGCGTGTGCGTGATAATACCGAACCTTACACGCGGTCAGCGTCCTTTTGCTTTGGTGGAGAATGTAGTCACACACCCTGACTTTCGCGGCAAGGGACTTGCCACATCCTGCCTTGACTTTGCAAAGGATATCGCTTTACGTGAGAACTGTACAAGATTGATGCTGATGACAGGCTCAAAAGAAAAGTCAACACTTGACTTCTATGAGAAAGCAGGCTATGATCCCAATAACAAAAAGGCTTTTGTTCAGTGGCTTATCGACATTGACTGACCCCTGCACCCAATCACAGACAACCAGATATACAACGGAAAGGACTTCGCTATGATATACCCTGCTCCACTGAAAAAAGGCGATAAGGTCGCTGTTATAAGTCTTTCGAGCGGTATACTCGGCGAGCCTTACTGCGCTCACGAAAAGGAGCTTGGCATAAAAAAGCTCTGCGAATTCGGTCTTGAACCCTTTTTCACCGAACACGCTCTTATGGGCAGTGACTACATCATATCCCACCCCGAAGCCCGTGCCGCAGACCTTAAAGCTGCTTTCCTTGATGACTCCGTAAATGGTATCATAACTTCTATCGGTGGTATCGAAACTTTCCGTACATTCCCTTATCTCATGGAAGATGAGGAATTCATAAGCGCTGTTCAGCAGCACCCTAAGTTCTTTCTGGGATTTTCAGACACTACCAATAATCACCTGATGTTCCACAGACTTGGTTTGCAGACCTTTTACGGTCAGGCTTTCATGTGCGACTTAGCAGAGCTTTCGGGAGATATGCTCCCCTACTCAAAAGCTTGGTTCGAGAGCTGCTTCACGTCTTATCACGGCAGAAAGATAACTCCCTCAGATATATGGTACAGCGAAAGGACTGACTTCTCATCTGCTGCCGTTGGTACTGCTCCGATTTCAAATAAAGAAGAGCATGGCTACGAAGTATTACAGGGAAGCCCCGTATTCGAGGGCGAGCTTCTCGGCGGCTGCATCGACAGTATGGGTGAAATGCTCATGGCAGGCAATGAAGTACGATACGGCGATATGCTTTCTGATGCGTTTGAGAAATGTCCTCAGCTCAAAAAGGACTTTATAAATCAGAGTGAGATCACGCGCAGATACAATATCTTCCCAACTGCCGAGGAATGGCGCGGCAAGATACTCTTTGCCGAAACAAGCGAAGAAATGCCTGCTCCCGAATTGCTGAGAGAATACATCAGCGCACTGAAAAACGAAGGTGTATTCAGGAATATAAACGGCATTATCATAGGCAAGCCAATGAACGAGAAATACTATGAAAAATACAAGTCCGTATGGCGCGAAGCCGTAAATAATGATAAGCTGCCCATACTTTACAATGTGAACTTCGGTCACTCGGCTCCGAGAGCTATACTGCCCTATGGTGCTATGGCTCATGTTGACGCAGAAAAGCAGGAGATAACCCTGCTGTAACAAATAACGACACCGTTTGCTGTTGACAAACCGCTGCAAACAGTGTATAATATTATTCGGAGCACTAAAGCTCCCCAACCTGTACCCTCATTTATTATGGGGGCGTAAAGGTTTCGACGGGGGTCTTGAAGTGTGATAAGCGAGCGGAGA
>CAMYYQ010000283.1 GCA_947303535.1 uncultured Ruminococcus sp. | reverse complement strand
GCAGTAATGCCTGCGCTGACAAATCTTTTGAAGTTGCTCTTTTTCATGTCGATCAAACCTCACTTTCGTTTCGTAATAAATGATATCCTTTACAATTAAAGAAAATCGCAAAAGCTTTGTGTGACTTTTGCGGCGTTTCTTTATAATCATTTTATTACATTTTTATGAACGGTTCAAGTCAAAATTTGCTCATTATACCAAATTCGCCTAATTCAAGCCCTTGATACTCATTTTTAATTGCTTTTTTACTACTTCTTTAGTTGATTTCACATTTTAAGGTTGTAATTTTTTTATTTTCTATACTATCAGTACGGCGCTTTCTTAGCACAAAAGTGATATTTTTGCTTTTTGCTAACCAAAAATCAGTATATTATTGCGGTCATTTAATTTACAAACGGAATATTTTTTTTGAAAAATTACTCTGTGAAAAGGAAAAATTGTTGCTTTTGCACTTTATTGTACTGATTATATGCTATAATTTATACTATTTGTTGTTAGTATCGACTGACACAGCTTTAATTATCTAACATAAAGCTGTAAAAGCAGAAAAGCCAAAATATGATATTTTTTTAACATTGATGCACCAAATGATATGACATAATTTTTTTAATCAAAATCCGAGTATTTCATGTTACACTCATTCAAAAGCCTGTATAAAACGGGAAGAATATTACATTTTGCAATATTAATATAAAAATCAATTAATTATTAGCATTTTTATGCAATTAATACATGGTGACAATAAAAGGGGGATTTTTGCCCTGATTTTTTTACTTAAATCAGATAAAAAATCCTATACAAGGCTTGAAATAGCCTTGTGCATATGCTATAATATTTACGTTGCTATTTTTAGAAATATATTTGACAATAGACACAAAATATCATTTTATTTTTTTAAACACTGTATCTTAATTATAGCAACAACGAGGATAATTTTATCAGATGAGGTGGAGAAAATTGAAAACCAAATTCAAGAGTCGTAGTGTTGCGGGGATACTATGTCTTGGTATGCTGCTTCAGTCAGCTTCATACCTTCCTGCAAACGCTGAGGACGCACAGGTAACATTCAATGAGGTATGCTCTAAGAATACGACCTATCATGCAGCAGACGGGGGCTGTTATGACTGGATCGAGCTGTACAACAGCAGCAAAACAGAAGCAGATATTTCGGGCTGGGGGCTTACCGACAAAGAGGATCAGCCATTTAAGTACGTATTCCCCAGTGGAACACGTATAGCTGCCGAGGGAAGGCTCGTCGTTTTCTGCGACAGCGATGCGGCTGCAAATAACAAAAATATCGCTCCTTTCGGTATTTCGGCTTCGGGCGAGACACTTTTACTTTCAGATGCAAACGGAAATGCAGTTACTACAGTTACTGTCGGCTCTCTTGCAGCGGATACATCTTTCGGTCAGTATCCCGAGGGAAGTGGAGAGTATTACGTACTCAGCTGCACTCCCGATAAGAAAAACACAGAACCCGAGGGCACTAACGCTGTTCATGCTCCTACTTTCTCACATGAGAGCGGTTTCTATGACAGCAGCTTCAAGCTCACACTGACTGCCGATGAGGGCTGTGATATATACTACACAACAGACGGCAGCGATCCTGTATACGGCTCGAAAAAGTACACCGAGCCGCTCACTATCAAGGATATGACTGACACCGAGAACCGTCTCAGCGCACGTACAGATATAGTTCCAGGTGGAGCTGAAGCTCCACACGGAAATGTTGATAAGGCAGCTATAATAAGAGCTGTTGCAGTTGACGGCGAGGGTCGTCCAAGTGAATACATAACAAAGGTGTTCATGGTGGGCAAGACCGCTTCCGGATACTATAAAAACATGAAGGTAGTATCTCTTGTTACAGACCACGCAAATCTCTTTGACGAAAACAAGGGTATATACTGCCTCGGACGAGTTTACGAAGAGAACAAGCACGGCACCGAGGACAAGTGGCCTTGGGAGATAAAAGCCAACTACACCATGAAGGGCAAGGACTGGGAGCGTCCTGCGGTATTTACAATGTTCGACAACGGTGAAAAGGTCATCGAGCAGAATGTAGGTATCCGCATAAAGGGTGCTTTTTCAAGATGTCTTGCACAGAAGAGCTTCAATGTTTACACACGCGAAAAATACGGAAAAGACGAGTTTGAATACGACTACTTCTCGGGAAAGGCTACAAAGGCTAAAAACGGAAAGGCTATCAAGAAGTATGACGGCTTGGTTCTCCGTAACGGCGGAAATGACAATACGGGAGCTTTCTTCCGCGACAGCATAAATCAGAGCCTTGTAACTGACAGAGCTTGTGCAACTCAGGCTACTTCGGAGTGCATCGTGTTTATCGACGGTGAATTCTGGGGCATATATCAGGTAATGGAAAAGCTTGGCAAGAGCTATATAAGTGACCATTACGGCATTAAGAAAAGTGATGTTGCAATGGTCAAGAACAACGGACTTGAAGAAGGAAGCGACAGCGATCTTAACGACTGGCGCAGAGCCTGTGACGGTATTTCCAACGGAAGTATGTCATATGACGAATTTTGCAGCAAGTTCGATATACAGTCCTTTATGGACTATTTCGCAGCACAGATATACTGGTGCAATGCAGACTGGCCGCAGAACAACTACATGGCTTGGCGTTCAAACGCTGTAGACGCTGAAAATCCATATGCTGACGGCAAGTGGAGAATGGTGATCTTTGATACCGAATCAGGTCAGGGACTCTACGGCACAGAGGATAAGGTATACTCTGCTGACGGCTTCAGACGCATACGCGAAAGCAACAGCCAGCTTGCAAGAGTTTTCAACAGCCTTATGAACAACGAACAGTTCAGACTTAAATTCGCAAGAACTATGATGGACCTTGCAAACTACAACTTTACTCCCGACAGAACAAGAAAAGTCATAGAAAGCTACAGGAACAATTTCAAGCAGCAGGTAGTTGATACATATTCTCGTTTCCATTCGGGAAGCTTATCGGGCTCAAACGCTGAAAGGCGCTTTGAGGGCGATATAAATACAGTTATAGAGTTCTATGCTCAGCGTTATTCACACGCAGAGCGCACACTTCGTTCTGCTGCAAAGCTTTCTTCCGACCCCCGCAAGCTCACTGTAGTGAACTCTGCCGACAACGGAAGCATAAAGCTCAATACCCTTGAGCTCGGTAAGATAAACAGCTGGAGCGGCAAATATCATACAGATTATGACATCTATATA
>CAMYYQ010000282.1 GCA_947303535.1 uncultured Ruminococcus sp. | reverse complement strand
TAAAATAACCTTATTCATCTGACCGCCTCCTAAATAATGAAGTAGAATTATTCAACAACTGTTACGAGTGAACGAAGAACGCCGTCTGTGATGTTGAGACGTCTTGAAAGCTCAGCAGGATAATCGGGCTGTGACTGGAATGTATAGATCACATAGTAACCCTCTGTCTCGTCCTCGATAGGATATGCAAGCTTGCGCTTACCCCAATCCTCGTTGACTTCAACAGCTTCAGCGTGACGCTCGATTCTTTCCTTGAACTTCTCTACGAGAGCCTTCATTGGCTCTTCGCCGTTCTTGAGGCTGAAAACAACCATTACTTCATACTTAGCGGATACCTTTGCCATTTAGCACACCTCCTTCTGGGATCATGCCCGACAACTTACTGCGGGCAAGGATAATAATAGTATCTGTTTGCACAAGATACTCAAATATTATACCATTTCATTCATGGCTTGTCAAGCATTTTTTTCAAGCTTTTTGAAGATATTTTTTCAGTAAAGTTGACATTTGACAAACTTCATAGTATAATGTAAATACACGGGAGCTGTTATGCTCCCTTTATTTACGAAAGGATATGTATGTGAATGGAAACTTATATGATTCTCAAGGACCTTGCGATCATATTTATATGTGCAAAGGGTGCGGGACTTCTTGCAAGAAGGCTGAAAGCACCTATGGTCGTGGGAGAGATAATCGCAGGTCTGCTCATCGGACCATGCCTGTGGAGAGGACTTGTCCAGCCCTCTGATTTTATAAGTCAGATGGCGGAGATAGGCGTTATACTTATCATGTTTTCGGCAGGTCTTGAAACAAATCTCCAGGAACTGAAAAAATCGGGATTTGCGGCGTTTATGACAGCCTGTGTGGGAGTATTCGTGCCCCTTGTGGGCGGTAGTCTGCTGTATATGTGTATTTACGGCTTTTCGGCATTTGGCTCGGACGAGTTCTTCAAGGCTGTGTTTATCGGCTGTATAATGACGGCTACCTCGGTAGGTATAACGGTAGAGGTGCTGAAAGAGCTTGGCAAGCTCAAGACCCGTGTGGGACAGACTATACTCAGTGCGGCTATCATTGATGATGTTATCGGCATGATAGTATTGACATTTGTTCTCGGGTTCAAGGACCCGAACAGCAATACTCTTCTCGTTACGGGAAAAATAGGACTTTTCCTTGTTCTGTCACTTGTCCTCGGCTACATATTCTATAAGCTTTTCAAGTTTTACGATGAGAGACACACTCACACAAGACGTATCCCGATAATCGCTATAACTCTTTGCTTCATCATGGCTTACATTGCCGAGAAGTATTTCGGTATCGCTGATATTACAGGTGCGTATATCGCAGGAATTATCCTGTGCAATGTCCGTGATGCGGAGTACATCGACCGCCGTGTAAATATAAACGGATATATGTTCTTTGCACCTGTATTTTTCGTGGGTATCGGACTTAAAACTGATTTCAGCAATGTGGATTCAAGTATGATAGTGTTCTCGGTGGGATTTGTTATCGTGGCTATGCTCAGCAAGGTCATCGGCTGCGGACTTGTATCTAAGTGCTTTAAGTACAGCTGGAAGGACTGCCTTAAAATAGGTGCAGGAATGATGACGAGAGGCGAGGTGGCTCTTATCATTACCAATAAGGGGTTGGGACTCGGCATTATCGACTCGTCATACTTTACGGCTGTAATACTTCTTATTATAGTATCAAGTATAGTTACGCCTGTGGTGTTGAAGCTGCTGTTTGGTTCGTCTGAAAACGAAGAAGAGAAAGCTCTTGAAACAGCGAAGAATAAATCATAATTTTGCAAATCACGCGATGATATTTACCTGATAATTCATTATCTCTCGCGGCTGTTTTTTGTTTATCGATATTATTATAGCGCGGAGAAAGGGTGCAGCGTCACGCTGCGAAAGGAGAATCAATATGTTCAGAATAGGTCACGGTTACGACGTACACAAGCTCGTTGAGGGCAGAAAGCTCATTCTCGGCGGTGTGGAGATACCTCATACTACAGGACTCCTCGGGCACTCAGATGCAGATGTTCTTGTCCATGCCATAATGGACGCTATGCTTGGAGCACTCGCAATGGGCGATATAGGTCATCTTTTCCCCGATAATGATGATCGCTTCAAGGGCGCGGACAGCATGAAGCTCATGGAAGAGGTGTGCCGCAGAGTCCGCGAAGCAGGCTGGGAGATAGGCAATATCGATGCAACTGTTATTGCTCAGGCACCGAAGCTGGCTCCACATATTATGACTATGCGCGAGAATATCGCAAAGGTATGCGGCTGTGATGTCTCACAGATAAGCGTTAAGGCTACCACTGAGGAGCATCTCGGCTTTACAGGCGAAAAGCTGGGTATGTCTGCTCATGCAGTTGCACTTATGTATAATAAGTTATAAGCATATAGATACAGCAAAAATGGCGGATATTGTCCGCCATTTTTTTGTGTATTGAATTATCTATGCACTAAAGCTTATCAGAGCGGAACTTTCGGAAGCTTTACAGACTCTCTTTCCTTTGCGGTAGTTGTTTCCTCAGCAGGCGGCTGAGTGGCAGCTTCCGTTGCTGCTGTTGCTGGGGCAGGCTCCTCTGATATGTTAAGCTCAGTAACTGTTTCAGCTGTAGCTGTCTGCGGACTGTCGATGCTTTTGGGTGTTGCGGCAGAAGCAGTTGTTGTTACAGTCGTTGTTGCAGAGCTGAGCGTTGTTTTTTCGGTAGTTTCCGTCTTTGTGGAGGCCGTTGCAGCAGCTTGGGCTACAGATGTTACAGTGGTCGTATCAGGTGTGGAATTGACCGTATCCGATGAGTTGTCGTCCTTGCAGCCTGTCAGCATGAGAACGGACAGCAGTAAAACGGGTATTATCCTTTTCATATATTCTCCTTAAAACAACAGGCAGCCATATTGACTGCCTGTGATGTGTTATATTTCTTCTGTTTCAGGAAGACTTGTTGTGATAACGTCCTCTGAATCAAATGCGTTTATCTCAAGCTCAGGTGTGATGTACTTTTCCATTATGGTTTACCTCCTTTTGGACAAATATTATCATTTCGATAACGCATAAGCAAGTACATACTCAAAATACTCGTATACAGCCTTGCCTATATTCTGTGTCTTTACATCTGAAGATTTCAGTGCGCGGAAGCAGTATGACAGTGCAGAAGCCTTGTATGTCTTGGAGTTGTAAGTTATAGTCTGATACTCATCAAGTTTAGATGGGA
>CAMYYQ010000281.1 GCA_947303535.1 uncultured Ruminococcus sp. | reverse complement strand
CTTTACAGCAACACCGTACTTCTTGGTAGCCTCAGCAGAGTCGATAGTTACCTGATCCTTAGTCTCTTCTCTGTGCTTGAGTCCAAGGTCATAGTATTCGGTATTGAGCTCTACATATGGTTCAAGAAGAGTTTCCTTGATCCACTGCCAGAGTATCCTGGTCATCTCGTCGCCGTCCATTTCGACCAGCGGCGTTTTCATATTTATCTTAGCCATTGGTTTATACCTCCATTACAATTAATTAATCAAAAGCGATCAAGGCTATTATAACCGCTACAACTGTAACCACAAGAGCTACAGTACTTCTTGCCTTTTCCGATATATCTTTTTTTATTACACCAACACCAAAATAAACAGCCACATATACAACCATACAGGTGATAAGTATCATCCAGCCTTTTTTGGTAGTCGGTATCACTATTCTTCTTGCAGCGTCCATAAGGCCATTGCAAAGTACTTCAGATAAATGCATTATACACCCTCATTTCAAATACTATTATATATTGTCAAGAGTTATTTACTGTCTGAATGACTGCCGAAAAACATCAACAGAGCGAATGCACCGCAGAAAAGAAGCATAAGAATGATATTTCTTACTATTGCAGGCACAAGTGATATCCTGTCAAAGGATACGCTCTTATATGTACCTACTGCAAGAGCACTGAGACCGCCTATTACAAGATAGGCAGCACCGCTGAACCCAAGCATCTTTGTTACAGCAAGTCCGAGAACAAATCCCAGAAACTGAGGGATCAGGAGCACCATAAAGCTGCTGAAATAATTTCCTGCCTGATCGCGGGGCGTCATCCAGTAGACACCGCGTTCTCTGCGCGATTCCTCAGTCCTCTGATTATGTGTATTCACATCAGATAATATATCTTTAAAAATTTCCGATATTTTCATTTTTATTACTTCATGGATTCTCTTGTGAAATCGAGAAGTCCGCCTGCAAGCATGATATCCTTTGTACGTCCAGAAAGCTCACAGAGTACAGGGATAGACTTGCCATTTGTCTTATTGAGAACTGTAAGCTCGGTCTTGCCTGCCTCTACAGCCTTTCTTACGTCTGCAAGTACAAGCTCGTCGCCCTGAGCGATATTGTCATAATCAGCCTCATTTACGAATGTAAGAGGAAGGATACCTGCATTGATAAGGTTAGCACGGTGGATTCTTGCAAATGACTTTACAAGAACAGCCTTTACGCCAAGATAGAGAGGAGCAAGTGCAGCGTGCTCTCTTGATGAACCCTGTCCGTAGTTAGAACCGCCAACGATTATGCTCTTGCCGAGAGATTTAGCTCTCTCAGGGAAGCTCTCATCGCATACAGCGAAGCAGTGCTGTGAGATCTTAGGAATATTTGAACGAAGAGGAAGTATCTTCGCACCTGCAGGCATAATGTGGTCTGTTGTTATATTGTCGCCGACCTTGAGCGATACAGGAGCATCAATAGTCTCAAGAAGCGGAGATGTCTCTGGATAAGGCTTGATGTTTGGTCCGCGGAGTATCTCGATGCTGTCCATTTCTTCAACAGATGCAGGAGGTACTACCATATTATCGTTTATAACGAACTCCTCAGGAAGCTTGAAATCAGGCATTTCGCCAAGCTCTCTCGGATCTGTGAGATAACCTGTAAGAGCTGATACAGCAGCCATTTCAGGAGAAACGAGATAGATCTGTCCGTCCTTTGTTCCCGAACGTCCTTCAAAGTTTCTGTTGAATGTACGGAGAGAGATACCCTTTGAGTTAGGTGACTGTCCCATACCTATACATGGACCGCAGGCACTTTCAAGGATTCTTGCACCTGCATCAATGAGTATCGAAAGTGCGCCGTTCTGAGCAAGCATATTGAGTACCTGCTTTGAACCGGGAGCAATTGCAAGTGATACATCAGGGTTAACTGTCTTGCCCTTGAGGATATGAGCTACCTTGAGCATATCAAGGAGAGAAGAGTTTGTGCATGAACCGATACATACCTGATCTATCTTGAGTCTGCCGATCTCCTCAACGCTCTTTACGTTGTCAGGAGAATGAGGACAGGCAGCAAGAGGAACAAGCTCGCTGAGGTCGATCTTTAACTCTTCATCATATACAGCATCAGGATCAGCAGCAAGAGGAGTCCATACTTCTTCACGCTTCTGAGCCTTGAGGAACTGCTTTGTGATCTCGTCTGACGGGAATATAGAAGTTGTAGCGCCAAGCTCTGCGCCCATGTTTGTTATTGTTGCTCTCTCAGGAACAGAAAGAGTCTTTACGCCTTCGCCGCAATACTCGATGACCTTGCCTACGCCGCCCTTAACGGACATTCTTCTGAGAACTTCAAGAATAACGTCCTTAGCAGCTACCCACGGACGGAGCTTTCCTGTAAGCTCTACCTTGACTACCTTAGGGCAAGTGATATAATATGCACCGCCGCCCATAGCAACAGCAACATCAAGTCCGCCTGCTCCGATAGCGATCATACCGATACCGCCGCCTGTAGGTGTATGGCTGTCAGAACCGATAAGGGTCTTACCGGGGATACCAAAACGCTCAAGATGTACCTGATGGCATATCCCGTTGCCGGGACGCGAAAATTTGAGCCCGTGCTTTTTTGCGCAGCTCGCGATAAAGCGGTGGTCGTCGGCGTTTTCAAAGCCGGTTTGAAGCGTGTTGTGATCGACATACGCAACGGAAAGCTCCGTCTTTACACGGGGTACGCCTATAGCTTCAAATTCAAGATATGCCATAGTACCTGTAGCGTCCTGAGTAAGGGTCTGGTCGATACGGATACCGATCTCCTGCCCCTTCACATATTCACCGTCAACAAGGTGCGCTCTGAGGATCTTTTCAGTTAAAGTTAAACCCATTGAAGATCATTCCTTTCAATACATAAGAATACATTCTAATTGTACAACATTTCTTACAGTTTGTCAAGAATTAAACAAAGTTTTTTATCACAAACAAAAAGAGCCTCATCTGAGGCTCTTCTGATACATTATGATGCGAACTGGCTATTGTATAATTCTGCGTAAAAGCCGCCTTTTGCCATAAGCTCGGCATGACTTCCCTGCTCTATGATATTTCCTCTCTCCATAACGAGTATAACATCGGAATTCTTTATGGTTGAAAGTCTGTGTGCAATGACAAAGCTCGTCCTGCCTTCCATGAGCTTTTGAAAAGCTTTCTGTATACGCTGTTCTGTACGCAGATCTATTGAACTCGTAGCTTCATCGAGAATAAGCATA
>CAMYYQ010000280.1 GCA_947303535.1 uncultured Ruminococcus sp. | reverse complement strand
TCAATACTGACGCAAAGGCTCTCAATAAGTCAAGAGCGACAACAAGGATCCCGATCGGCGCTAAGCTCACAAAGGGCAGAGGCGCAGGAAACAAGCCTGAGATCGGTCAGCGCTCTGCAGAAGAAAACAGGGATGAGATAGAGGCACATCTTAAGGGTGCCGATATGATCTTTATCACCGCAGGTATGGGCGGCGGTACAGGTACAGGAGCTGCTCCTGTAGTTGCAAGGATCGCTAAGGAAATGGATATTCTCACAGTTGCTGTTGTTACAAAGCCTTTCCTCTTTGAGAGAGAGCAGAAAATGGCTCAGGCTGAAAGAGGTATCGCAGAACTCAGAAAGTATGTTGATTCACTTATCGTTATCCCTAACGAGAGACTTCTCGTTGGTCTTGACAAGCCTCTTACAATGATGCAGAGCTTCGCTCTTTCAGATGACGTTCTCAAGACAGGTGTAAAGAGCATTTCTGATCTTATTGTTGAGGAAGGTTATATCAACCTCGACTTTGCAGACGTTTCTACTATCATGAAGGACGCAGGCTATGCTCACATGGCTATCGGTCACGGTACAGGCAAGGACAAGGCAAGAGATGCAGCAAATGCAGTTATCTCCAGCCCGCTTCTCGAAACATCTATCTCGGGTGCTAAGAGACTCCTTATCAATATCGCAATGTCAGAAGATATCCTTTCATCTGATGTTGATGCAGCTACAAAGATGATCACAGATACAGCTGCTGAGGGCGTTGAGTTTATCTTCGGTACAGCATTCAAGGAGGATATGCAGGATGAGATGACTATTACAGTTATCGCAGCAGGCTTCGATGATGATTCAGCTCCTGTTGCTGACGCTCCTGTTGAGGAAGCTCCTGAGGAGGAGATCATTCCGATCGACAATCCTCTTATTGACGGCTTCGGCTATGGTGCTCCACAGCAGAGACCTGCACAGCCTTCATCAAGTCAGGATTATGATCTTGACGACATCTTCAAGATGCTTGGCAACTAATAAAAGCGTTATAAGCGGTCCGTTCGGACCGCTTTTTTGTTATGCCGAGCTGTTGGGTGAGAACTGGATATATAGCGAAATATAGCTGTGTCAAACAGATTTTGCAGAGAAAAATCGCACCCTGCAAAGCAGATTTGGTTGCAATGTATCGTGCATCATGCTATGATGAGTTCAGACAAGGGAAGTACCCTTGCGGAGGGAGTGAAATGCTATGGAACTGCATGAGAGAATAAAAAAGCTGAGGAACGAAAAAGGCTGGTCGCAGGAGACGCTGGCAGAACGCGCGTATGTCAGCCGTCAGACTGTATCCAACTGGGAGACCGACAAGTGCTATCCCGATGTCCGCAGCCTTATAATCCTTGCAGATATCTTCGGCGTTTCTCTCGACGAGCTTATCAAAGGAGATGTTGATACTATGAAAGAAGCTATTACAAAGAATGACGGAAAGAAGCTAAAAAAGCTTGAATATCTGGCGCTTATTGAACTGCTTGCGCTGATGTTCGGCGTGACTCTGCTCGTTGACTGGGGAGGAGAGATCGGGCGGCTTATCGGGCTGTTCTTAGCAGGAGCACTCTCGGCAGCGATATTCATGACGTTCCATAAAATTGAGCAGATCAAGAAAGATAACGATGTTCAGACATACCGCGAGGTCATTGCGTTTATGAACGGCGAGACACTTGACGAGGTCGAAAAGGCGAATGAACTCGAAAAGCGCGGTGCGGAAAAGAAAAAGATAGCAATATTCCTGATTTGCTATCTTTGTGGAGGAGCTTTTATTGCTCTTATCTGTCATTTTTTGCTGTGAAAGCGTAGTGCATAATAGGCTTTTGCTCTGAAATGCTATGTCGATTTTGGGGCAGAAGCTTGTTTTTATGACAAAATTGTATTTCTTTATCATTTTATATTTTTTAATTGTAAATAAATATATATTTATTACATATAAAGTTAAAATGAGTGACTGCAAAATGTACAGATGGTATATTTTGAGTGCTTTTTATAGTAAAGTGCACTAAAATCAATCCAAAATTTCTACATTTCAATAGTTGAAATAATATAGGCAATATGTTATAATTTATGTAAGGCATAAATCGGCAGAACCTGTATTCTTATACTGTGAAGGCTTATTTATATGCAATATCACCAATGAGAAGAGCTTCACTGTGTCAGAGTGCGGGTTTTTGTTCCTTAAATTTTTAACCTCGTTCTTAACGAGGGGAATGGAGTGTACCATGAGCGAACCAACACCAACAGTATTAAGAGAAACCAAAATAGGTCAAAAAGGCTTTGTTAAAGAGGACGTTATTACATATCTTGACGAACTCAATTCAAAGATAGTTGCCCTTGAGGAAGAAAATAAAGCTTTAAAGGAGAATGGACCTGCAACCAATTCTGATGAGTTGAAAAAGGCTTTAACTCAGGTCGAGAACCTTCAGGAGAAGCTCAATACCTCCAACAATGCTCTCAGAACTGCTAAAAAAGAAAACGAAGAACTTCAGAAAACTATAGCTGAACTCAAGGCTGCAGGCGGCGGACAGGCAAATGCAACTACAGTAGCTGCTCTTGAGGCTGCTAAGAAGGAAATAGAAACACTCAAGGGACAGCTCAAGGCTGCTGCCGGCGGAAATGCTTCACAGGCTAATGCACAGACAACAGTTGCACTTGAAGCTGCTAAGAAGGAAATAGAAGATCTCAGAAATCGTCTCAAGGCTGCTGAGCAGAAGGCTGCTTCTACAGGCGCAGCTGCTGCAACAGGTGCTGCCGCTGACGGTGAGATCGCTAAGCTCAAGCAGGAGATCTCCAAGCTCTCTGAGGATATCAATGCTAAGAACAAGGAGCTTTCAGAGAAAAACGGAAAGCTTGCTGACCTTGATAAGAAGGACGCTGAGATCAAGTCACTCAATGACGAGATCGCTAAGCTCAAGGAAGAGGGAAGCAATCCTATCGCTATGATGGGAGCAATGTTCGCAGAGGCTCAAAAGAACGTTAACCAGATCCAGAATCAGGCTAAGATCGACGCTGAGAACGTTACTAAGGAAGCTAATGACAAGGCTGCTCAGATACTTGATGATGCAAATGTTGAGGCTGAAAAGGCTGTTGCAGTTGCAAATGCTGCTGCTGAGACCTGCATCAAGGAAGCTAATGATCAGGCAAGAAATACTATAAATGAAGCTAATGCACACGCTGACAAGGTTAATTCAATGTCCAAGACTGTACGCGAGATGCTCCTTACA
>CAMYYQ010000279.1 GCA_947303535.1 uncultured Ruminococcus sp. | reverse complement strand
TGGTCTTAGCCTGTCAAATATACGCAGAGCTAAACGGCATATATCCTTTGCTCCCTGATACGGGAAAAATGCGAGATCAACACCTTTCGGGTAATCTATGCCTTCTGCAAGAGCAAGGCTGCCGAGTATAAGGATACGCTTGCCGTACACTTCTGCAACATAGCATAGAGTCTCTTTTTTTTCAAGGCAAGAGGTGATCTTTTTCAGTTTTCCCGAAATGCCTTTCAGGTTATGTATGACACGTCTGCTGCAAACTGTTTTTATTATGCTCCACGCATTTAAGCTTATATGTTTTCCTTTGTAAGCAGTAATACGGATATCTCCAACGCTAAAGGAAGAGCCTGCATCTATAAGGTGCAGATTTTTCTCATTAACGCCCTTTCTGCAAAGGGTATGATAGGGAGCTTTCGTGCAGTACACGACTGTATCATCTTTTACGATATCCTTGATACTGCTGATATGGTCAAAATGTCCGTGTGAAATAATGATATGGCTGCAATCGCCATAGGCGTTTGCAGCGACCTTTACCCTGCTGTCCGGGAAAGGAAAAAAAGGATCTATCAGGAGCTGCGAGCTGCCCGCAGTAATTCTTACGGAAGCTGTACCGTACCATGTGATATTGATCTTTTCATTCATAAGCAAGCTCCTTTGCTGCATCGTTAATCTGATTTTATCATAAAAAATGATAAAATTCAATTACTCACACAGCTTATTTCACATCATATTATATGATAACACATATCAAAAACTGCTGTCAATGCAACTTACCCCCTGAAAAACGCAACTTACATATGGAGCATAACGGATAAGTGTTACGATTCTGCAAGCCTTTTCTTGAAGCTCTCACCGTACATTCTTGATACATGAAGCTCCTCTTTAGTGGAAAGAACGGCAAGAAGAGTACGGTTGAAGCCGTTTTTGTATCCGACTGTGCGTTTCATATTTATAAGTGTGGAACGGGAAATACGGAAGAAATCCTTTTCCGAAAGCATCTCCTCCAACTCGAACAAACGCTGCTTTATCTCGTATTTGCCGCTTTTCAGAGCTGCAAATACCTTTTTTTCGCCTGTTTCAAAGTACAGTATATTTTCCAGCGGTACTTTAGTTATCGAACCTTTATTCACTACCATTACCGCAGCAGCCAGCTTTTTAGCGTCTATGTCATTGCGGATAACATCTGTTTTTATGTCGGCAGTAGTGTTTGCTGCATGATCTGTACACTGCTGACGTACACGGAGCATTTCAACGCCAATGGCTATCCTGTTTGCGAATTGCTTAGCGTGAAGCGTATACACATTAGGCTCGGCATAGCCTATATTCATGAAGCCATAGATATGTTTGCCGAACACGATGGGAAGTACGTGGATATTCTGTATAGCACCGAATGAAAACATATCGGGATATATGTCCATAGCTCTGAACTCTGCGGTCTCACCGTTTATAAGATAGTCCTTCAGATAGATGCATTTTGCATTTTCATCGTCCTGTTCCATAAGATTAACGCTTACACTTATCTGATTGCGGATAAGGTATTTATGGTTTTTTATGAATTGAGAAAGCTCCTCCTGTGAACGTACCTTGTAAAGCTTTTCCTCAAAGCAGCTGTTTCTGAACTCCATATCCGCTATCTCCTGTTTATGCAGTTCATCAAGCTTTGCACGGACGTTGAGCTTGCTTTTTCTGCCGCAGCCGCAGCTATCACCTGTAATTACACAGTGCTTCTTGCGTTTGAGCTGTTCCGTTTCTTCACCTGTTATAAGGGAATGGAGCAGTGCCACAGCTCTCTGACCGCAGAAATGCGTATCTGCTGTAAGGGTAGTTATGGATACGGCAGGGTTTGAAGCATAGGGAGAATCATCAAATCCCGTAACGAGTATATCCTCTGGAACGCGGAGTCCCACGAAAAAGAGCTGCTTTATCAGCGCGTAAGCTATCTCATCGTTGAGACAGACGATAGCATCAGGCTTTTCGACAGTACCGTATGCGATATCCTTTGCAAGGGCTTCTGCACCTGAGATCCAGTATCCGCCGTAAAGGAGATTTTCCTCACCGCAGGGGAGTCCGTACCTGTTCATGACTTCAACAAATCCGTCTATGCGTTCATCGGCGATACTCTTTTCGCCGCCGAGACAGTATACAGACTTGCAGTCGTGTTCGGTTATGAGATGTTCCACTACTTTTTCAAAGTTTTTCTGATTTTCCAGACCGATGACATTTGGCAGCAGATTTGACTGACCTATAACAACTACAGGACATCGGCAGTTTTCGTGCAGTGATCTTTCAATAGGCGGTATCAGGTTTTTGTGAGTTGAAAAAGTGTGCTCCACAAAAATAACGCCGTCGTAGCGGTCATAGTCGATGAGGCTGTATATCCACTCCTCATTGCCCGTATACAATTCACTGGTCTGAGGCATAGAGAACGTAAATGTGCGGTATCCGCAAGCGTTGGCTTGATTTTGTATCCCAATGATAAAACCGTCATTGTGATCGTTTTTGAGATCAGAGAAAATTACAGCGATAGATTTGGCTGATGGCATAAAAACGCCCTCCTTTGTGTTTTTGTAGTAGAAAGATAAGTATTTAATGTATAAGAAGCAGTATTTTATGACGAAGTGTACATTCTGAGTGACGAACTGCATATATTGTCAGCTTGTCATACAGCTGGCATTTTAGTTTCGATTTTGTACATTTTGTCGCTGATTTATACCTTTTATCGCAGAAATCAACGTCTTATCCCGAAAATATTGAGTTATTCCGCGCGGTATGATAAACTATGATCACAGACAGGGAACACAGAGTTCTCTGGAAAACGAAAAACTATATCAATACAAATGGAGGAAAAACACTATGAAAAAACTGGCAAAAGCTATCGCAGCTATATCTGCTGCAGCAATTCTCACTATCCCTGCAAATATGACAGCATCTGCTTATCTTGTGGATACAGGCAAGTCATTCAGCAATCCGCTGATAAACTATGACTTCTCAGCAGGAAGAGGTCAGAGATGGGAGTATGAGTCGATTCAGAAAGACATACCTGTGCTTTCAAAGGTAATTCTTGAAGCTAAAGGCAAGTACACTTACTATGCAACTACTGACACACGCTGTAAAGAATACGGAAACTGCGATATGTTTGCACTTCTGCCTCTTGACGTTGCAACATCTGCAAAGATCAATAATGCCCGTCCCTATGTGGATAATCTTTCTGTAAAGACCAAAGCAGGAAATTACTACGCATTGGTAA
>CAMYYQ010000278.1 GCA_947303535.1 uncultured Ruminococcus sp. | reverse complement strand
ATCGACTATGTGATCCTCTGCCTGACGGGCGTTATGAAGCTCACAAGCTCCTCCTTCAAAGTAGTCGTTTTGTACATCTATGATAAGCAAAGCTTCTTTCATAATTCATATCTCCTCATATAATATTTTTAATTTTAGTATACCACATCGTGTTAGCTATGTCAATCATTTTACTCGTTGTCATAATAACGAAAAATCCTGTTTTTTCGGTCGAAAAAATGTAAGGGAGTATAGTGGCGACAGGTGGTGAAATGAAAAACGGGGAGCGAAGAATACTTTGCGTATAATACATGATGTATAATACGAATGGTAGGACAATGACATAGGTGCATCATGTATGCAGGTAAGTGCAGAGGGGCAATATTGAAAAAGCAACGCTGTTATGGTATAATTAATATTAATTAATAAATATTGAGGCTTTTAAGAAAGACCATAATAAACAAATAAGAATTTGATAAGAATTTTATAGTAGTATGATAAAGAAGTTTTTTGGGAAATGCGGTATACTAAGATCACAGAATAAATGCAGGACGCTTTCGGGCGGAGCTGCGGAAAAGGAGTATTTTTTATGGGTACTGCTGTATTACATACAGAAAAGCTGTGCAAGACATTCTCGAGCGGAGGATTTCAGCAGCACGTAATCAAAAATCTTGATATTGATATCCGCGAAAAGGATTTTACTGTGATCATGGGTTCTTCGGGCTCCGGCAAATCTACACTTCTTTATGCGCTTTCGGGAATGGATAAGCCCTCACTGGGAAAGGTCTTTTTCGGCAATGAGGATATATCGGGATATTCAAACGATGAGCTGGCAGTGTTCCGCCGTAAAAACTGCGGATTTGTATTCCAGAGCATATATCTTCTTGAGAATATGACGGTGTTCGATAATGTTATGACGGGAGCACTTGTTGCACAAAAAAACTCTGCCGATCTTGTTAAAAAAGCTGAACAGCTTCTTGAAAAGGTGGGTATAAAGAAGGAGTGCTGGAAGAAATATCCCAACCAGCTTTCAGGCGGTGAATGTCAGCGAGTAGGCATCGTTCGTGCAGTAATAAACGAGCCTAAGATACTTTTTGCAGACGAGCCTACAGGAAGTCTTAACTCTGCATCGAGCCATGATGTGCTTGATATCTTCACCGAGCTTAATAATAAAGGACAGAGCATCGTCATGGTAACACATGATGTAAAGACAGCTCTCCGCGGAAACAGAGTCATCTTCATATCTGACGGTTCTATAAGCGGCGAGTATGAAATGCCAAAATACGGCACTGATGATAATAAAAAGCGCCGTGACGGCTTACAGGATTTCCTTGACAGAATGGGATGGTGACGGCAATGAGAAAGATCGTCAGACTGTCATGGGCGAATATCAAAAAGCACAAGCTTGAAACCATAGCGCTTGTTATACTTATATCGCTGTGTATGCTGCTTGTAAGCTCATCACTCGAGGGAATAATCGGTTTAAGGACAATATTTCCGAATATGATGAAGAATACCGAGAGCTATGAGAACTATATGCTCGTTACGGAAAGCTCCTATGACAAGGAATATGAAAATATTCTCAGTTCGGACGAGCGTGTGGAGAGATGCACAGAATCAGAGCTTCTGTACAGCATGAGTACCAATTATCTGGACGCAAAGGGCAAGGAACAGGCTTTGTATATGGCGTTCATTACCAAGGATAATGATGAAAAGTTTGAAAAAGTAAAGATAGAAAGGGCACTGAGCGATGAGAAGCTTGCAGATGTCGCTCATCCCATATATATGCCCTATGGTGCTGAGAACAACCTGAAATATAAAGCTGGAGATAAGTTCGATATGATATTCGGCACGAAGAAATTCTCCTTTACCGTTGCAGGCTTTTACGATACTGCCATTTTCGACACCACAGGCGGCGGACTGAAAATGATAGTTTCCGAAGAGGATTATCATGTGCTTGAAAGTGTTCTTACAAAGTACATGGTACTTGCATATAACGATCATCAGGGAAAAGGCGGTATGAAGCTTTATAATGAAATGCAGGACGCCTTTGAGGAATATTCATGCCTTGATGTCAAGAGTGAAGCTATGGGAATTACCTATAGTGGCGTCAAGAGCAGCGTTGAAACTACTGAAGATCTTCTTATGAAGATAATGATAGCTATGGCTGCTATCATCATAATATCAGTTATTATTATGATACGCTTCAGAATAGCAGGGGATATCAAGGATCAGATCGTATCAATAGGTGTTCTTGAAGCTATCGGCTATACATCGAAGAATATAACGCTTTCATATGTTATAGAGTATCTTATTATCTCGGCTGTGGGAATTCTTATAGGTATTGGCGGCTGTCTGCTGCTCACACCTGCGCTTTTCAGCATAAGCGAGGTACTGTCGGGACACCGTGTATACGGCAGCATCGCTTTATCACCAATACTTCTTACAGCAGGTATCATAATCCTTTGTGTTTCGGTCATAGCCTTTATAAGAGCAAACATGGTAAAGAAATATCCGCCTGTCCGCGCATTCCGCAAGGGCTTGGGAGATCACCGCTTCGGCAAGGAGCGTTTACCGCTGAGAGATACAAAGAAAAGCGTACATCTTCGTCTTGCGATGCAGGGCTTTCTGAAAAACTTCAAGCAGAATATAGGACTTACCGTATGTATAACTATTTCTGCCGTTACTATTATATTCAGCTTCATAATGTTCAGCTTCTTCAATGACGGCATGGACGCTATCGTAAAGAGTGCGGGCATGGAAATGAGCAACCTGCGTGTTGAGCTTATGAACTCGGCAGATGCTTACGAATTTGCAGCTGAGATCGAGAAGATGCCCGAGGTAAGAAAGGCTCTTCCAACATCGGGACTAACTTCGATGTTAAGGCTTGTTGACTGTAACGAGCTCATGTTACCTATGGCGTTCAGTAACTTTAAGGATACGGAAAACATATTCCCTATAGAGGGTCGTTTCCCAGAGCACGACAACGAAGGTCAGAAAATATAAACGTTGGCGACAGTGTTACACTGGATTATCTCAACGTTAAAAGAAAGTATATAGTAACAGGTGTCGTTACCTGTCTTATCAACGGCGGTATAAACATCTATCTCACAGATGACGGCATGAAGAGACTCATTCCTACATATACTCCCGATACTGTTGAGATCTATCTGAAAGACGGGGTAAATTCAGAAGAATTCAGATACAAGCTCACTCAGGAATACGGCAGGAGCATCTCTGATATGTCAGATGACGACAGTACAGGCAGC
>CAMYYQ010000277.1 GCA_947303535.1 uncultured Ruminococcus sp. | reverse complement strand
CATGGTCGGTATCGTGGGTGTGGACAGCCGCATATTCGCCGCACTCACGGCAGAGCTGACGGACAATGCGTTCTATTTCCTCCTGCTCCTTTGCTTCAAGGAGACGTATATCGTTATTAGCCTCAACTATTGCCATAGGCTCGATGAATATAGTCTGTCCCGTAGCCGAGGTATCATGTATAAGACCGCTTACCTGTCCGCGGTATTCGGACTTTACAGGAAGAACGAAACGACCGTCACGGATAGTAACATTGCTCTCCTGCAAATACTGCTGTGTGGTCTTGTTCTTTATCATTTTGTCGAGAGTCTCTCGGAGCTGCATACCTGCACGGTTTATTTTTCGGCGTATTGCAGCCAGCTCTGCACTTGCAGCGTCTGCTATCTCGTTCTCGGAGATTATCGAGCGCTCAAGCTTTTCAAGCAGCCAGTCGTTAGGCTGCAATCTTGAAAACAGGTAGCTCAGCTCGGTCTCAACGTTTTCGCAGTGAGCATACCAGTCCGCCAAAGACTTTATCTGTCTCAGCATTGCTGCTATATCCATAAGGTCGCGGAGAGATATTACTGCTCCCGACTTTGCTCTTGCAGCTACAGAGCTTATATCCTTGAAATTGCCGAAAGGCGGTGTTCCGAACTGTACTGAAAGAGACAGTGCCTGTGAGGTTTTAAGACACTCATAGCGCACTCTTTCGAGATCGTTGTCGGGACGTACCGCCAATGCCATGCGGTGAGTCTCCTCATTTGAGGTGAGCTCGGCAAGCATTTCAAGTATCTTGTCCAGTTCAAGTGTTTTCAAATATTTATCCATAATTATCCTTTTGTCTTTGTAGGGGGCGATGCCCACATCGCCCCGTTTTTTTTATTGAAAATATCGAGTAGGGGCGGATATTATCCGCCCGAAATGTAGGGGACGGCGTCCTCGACGTCCCATTAAGGGACGCCCTCTCTTGCAGGGCGTCCCTCTTCCGAAAACAATTCACTGGATTGTTTTCGGAATTCACCCTTGCGGTGCGCCTTCGTATTATTTCGCTGTTCTTTAAAAGCTGTGAACAGCGACCAGAGACACCATCTCTGGACTCTGCCAAAGGAACACAGTCCCTTTGGAATCCCGTTCATACGCTCGGCAAGTTATTATGCTGCAAATTTCGATTTATACTATAGTTTTGTAAAAGTCCAGTGTGCCGAAACTGCGTTCAAGGTGAGTAAGTGCATATGTTTCCGTAAGCGCGGAGAGCTTCTGCTGTGTCTCCTCAGATACACGGAAATTGAAAAGCCTGCTGAAATCAGCAAGCACTATATGCCGCACCGCACTCAGCACAGGCAGCTTTATCTTCATGTAGTTTTCCTTTGTGTCGTTTTCAAAGCAGTCCGAACAGAAAAATCCGCCGCTCTCCATACAGAAAAACAGCTCCTCGGGCTCGTAGACTCCGCAGCCTCTGCAAGCTACCACATCGGGCATATAGCCTATCTCGGACATAAGCCTCATCTCAAAGACCGATCTCAGCAGTCTCTCATCACGCTGACCTGTTTCAAGATAGTGGAGCGAATTCAGCAAAAGCCGCATTATATCACCGTTCTGAGCTTCGGGCTTGATGCAGAAGCGCATTATCTCGGCAAAATAGCTCGCCAGAGATATCTTTGAAAGCGAATCACGAAGTCCGTAAAAAATATGTATCGGCTCTGCACTGTTGAGGTAAAGATACTTTCCTCTCTTGTCGATGCAGAACCGAGAATATGCCAGAAGCTGAGTAGAGCTTCGCGATCTTCCGTTTATATTCTTTGCACCTTTTACGGATAGTTCGAGAACTCCGCTCTCTTTGGTGAGTATATCGATGAATTTGTCCTGTTCTCCCACAGAACGCTCTTTAAGGACTATGCCTTCAACAGTTGTCATGGTTATCTTCCTTATGCGCCGAATATCGCAGATAGTCCTCTATACTGCCGCTTTCGGCGAATTTATTCCAAAGTATATCCTCCGACATTTTTACCTCCGAAGTTGATGATACGGGGATATTCCCCCATAATATCTTCTGCGGGATCTGTCATAATATCAGCGGTAATTATTTCTCGGAAAGTCCGAAGCTTCTGATGAGATTTTCTCTGTTTCGCCAGTCCTCTTTGACCTTTACCCAGCATTTGAGATTGACCTTTATCTGGAAGAAGTCTTCAAGCTCTATTCTTGCAGCAGTAGAAGCCTTTTTCAGCATTGCTCCGCCCTTGCCGATAACGATGCCCTTATGGGACTCCTTTTCACAGTAGATAACAGCTGAAATATCAAGGATATCCTTGTCCTCGCGCTCGCTCATCTGCTCTACGCCTACGGCTATACCGTGAGGTACTTCATCGCTGAGGAGCATAAGGAGCTTTTCGCGTATCATCTCCGCTGCCAGCACCTTTTCAGGCTGGTCGGTTATCATATCATCAGGGAAAAAGTGTACCGACTCCTCGGAAAGTGCGATTATCTCATCAATTACGATATCAACGCCGCTGTTTTCGGTCACGCTTACAGGAACGACTGCCTGGAACTTCACCTTAGCTGTAAGTTCAGCAATAACAGGAGCAAGCTCGTCCTTGTTCTTCAGCAGGTCTATCTTGTTGAGCACAAGAATTACAGGCATCTTAGATGCGTTCATTGACTTCAGCAGTTCAAGCTCCTGCTCGTTAATCTTCTTTGTGCAGTCCATAACAAAGACCACAGCATCAATGTCGCTGACGGACTCCTTGACTGTATTGAGCATATGCTCACTGAGTTTGTTCACAGGCTTGTGAAGTCCCGGAGTATCAAAGAAAACAAGCTGAACATCGTCGATATTGCGGATACCGGTTATACGCGTCCTTGTAGTCTGGGGCTTGTTGCTTACAGAAGCTATCTTCTCGCCGATTATAGCGTTAAGAAGCGAGGATTTTCCGGCATTTGTACGTCCGGCGATAGTTACAAAGGCAGTTCTCGGCATTAGTTGTTCTCTCCGTTTGTAACAAATGTGACATCGCGTGAGATACCAAGCTTTTCGAGTACCGACTCTTCCTTTTCGCGCATGATACGCTGATCAAGCTGACTTGTCTCATGATCGTATCCGAGAAGGTGGAGCATTGAATGTACTGTAAGGAATCCGACCTCACGTTCAAGTGAGTGGCCGTAATTCTGAGCCTGTTTAACAGCTGTTTCAAGCGAGATAACAACGTCTCCGAGCTGGACCGCACCTGTTTCCGGGTTGAGTTCAACAGTACCGTCCTCGCTTGTGAGCGGGAATGAGAG
>CAMYYQ010000276.1 GCA_947303535.1 uncultured Ruminococcus sp. | reverse complement strand
AGCCGTAGATGTTCTTGTATATCTCCCGGTAGCTTATGCGGGAGCCCAGCTGCGAGGCAAGCATATACAGTATCTGCAATTCGCGCTGCGGCAGCGGACACTCGCAGCCGTCCAGTGTGGCAGAGCCTGCAAACAGGTCTATGGTAAGCTCAGGCAGCTCTATCCTCGGATGCTGCGGAGCCTGCTTCGCATTACGGCGGAGCTGCACCTCTATACGCGCCTTCAATACGTTAAGGTCGTACGGCTTTGTTATGTAGTCGTCGCCGCCGCTGCGGAACCCCATTACAACGTCATCGTTTTCGTCGCGGGCCGTGAGGAATATTACGGGAGCCTGCGTTTTCTGTCTGAGTATCCTGCAAAAATCCATTCCGTCGCCGTCGGGCAGCATAACGTCAAGGAGCACAAGATCGGGGATACATTCCTCCAGCATGAAGGCGGCAGTCTGTACCGAATCCGCACAATGCACGGTATATCCCTCTTTTTCAAGGAATGTGCTGTTTATTCTCATTATGTCCGAATCGTCTTCCACCAATAAAATATGTGACATAAAAAACCTCCTGATTACACTTTTGTAATTTGGTACACATTCTAATAAAAATATGGTATAATATAATCAGCCTGGAAAGGAGGCGATAATATGAATAAAAGAAAGAAATCAAAGCTTCGCAGCAAACTGTTCGCACTGATACTTGCTTCTATGCTTCTGCTTCTGGTATGTATGGGCACCGTATTCGCTCTTTTCACAAATCAGATACGGAAACAGGAAAAAAGGTCCCTTACGAATTATTCTCATGATATGAAACAAGTATACTATGAGGATCAGAAGCTGGTCTTGTCCAAAGAGACATGGTATTCTGTAAACTGGCTTTCATATCTCGCGGGGAATCATTTCTACGCGGTCACATCGCAGGAAACCTTTGAGCTGCAATGCATGAGTCTGCTGGATACATACTGCACTGTTACCGAAAAAGTAGCTGATTGCTTTCCGGACGACGAAGTGCTTTTTATATATCACGGAGACTATTTCTTCTGCGCCAACGGCTATTCAGAGGAATATGCGGAACAGCTGCTGAACGAGATCTACGGCGACGACCGGCGTCAGAGCGAGATCGGCGGCCATATATTCCCTGACGGTGTCACATGGATGAAAAAGAGCATTAAGGATTACTCATTCCTGAGGACCGACAACGCACTCATATCCATAGGCATAAACACGGTTTATGATATGTCGGATAATTCGCCGGTAAAGCTCTGTATCATCAAAACAGACAACAATAACGAATCCATAGACAACTTTTCCAGAGAGTTTATAGATGAGTATGAAGATACTGCCAATACTGCCAATGTACGTGCCCTGCGCCGTGCCTTTGCGATAATGGCTGCGGTGGTTCTCCTGATGATCCTTGTCTGTCTGATGTACACACGAAAAATATCAGGATATATCGCCGATCCCATTGAGCTTGAACGGCTCCGTGCTCAGCAGGAGAAGGAAGCTCTCGAAGAAGCCAACCGAATGAAAACCGCCTTTCTCTCCGACGCTTCACATGAGCTGAAAACGCCTCTTGCCGCCATGTCCGGCTATGCACAGAATGCGGAGCTCGACCTTGCAAACGGCGGCGATACGTCTCTTGTACAGGAGAATCTGAAGCGCATATCCTCGGAAGCCAATCGCATGGCTCTCATGGTAACACAGATACTTGACGCCACCCGTATAGAGGAAGGGCGTATGGTGCTGGAACCTTCTCCGTGTGATATAGACGGCATTGTCCGCGAAACAGTTGAGACATATTTTGCAGTCCTCAACAAGAACAATAACAGACTTGCCATCCGTATCCCCCTTGAACTGCCGGAAGTTATTGCCGACAGCTCAAGATTGCAGAGAGTTTTCGTAAATCTTATCTCCAACGCTCTCAAGCACACCAAAAACGGCACCATTCTCGTAAAAGCAGAGGAAGAAGACAGCTTCGTCAAGATCACCGTAAAGGACACCGGAAGCGGTATCTCCCCGGAGGATATGCCGCATATCTGGGAGAGATACTACAAGGGCAGGCACTCCGAGACCGGCACGGGACTTGGTCTGTTCATATGCAAATTCATAATCGAGTCCCACGGAGGAAAGATCTGGGCAGAAAGTGAGGTCGGAAAGGGGACTGCCTTTATGTTTACTCTGCCCCTGAAATAATTCACTTTTCTATTATAACATAGTTTTACTCAAAAATCCAGTGTTTTTATTATAAAACAAAATGATAGCTCCAACACAGATGAGCTCCTGCTTTCAGGGACCATATTATATAATTCATCGTAAAACGAACAAAAGAGGCTCTCCGTATGCGGAAAGCCTCTTTTCTTCTGTCAAGTCATTATCCTGCTCATATGAACAGTTGATATCATGAGAACAGAGCTTCATAATATTCAGGCGTTTTATTGGTTTTGTCAGAAGCGTACCATATCTCACATAATAGAGCATCATCTATCTTTCTCACACAAAAGGCTTCATAACTGTTTTCATCTCCGTCATAGTGAGAGATATACCTAAGATACTCCTGACCGCCGATAGTTGTCTTTTTTGCGTCCCCAAAATCTATCTTGGAGCCTTGCTCCTTGGAAAGATTTGCCAGATATTCCCTGTAAACGTCAAGTGCGTCTTCTTCTGTAATTTCTTCCTTATCAGGAAAGAGTGCAGAAGAGAGCATTTTGGTATTATAGAAAGTGATACAAACAGCTTCATTCATGTTTCCGAAATTCGCCTCATATATCGATGATCTCAGAATTGCAAGCTCTGTTTCATCGGTAGTCTCTGCTATCTGTGCTTCCTTCATTTCAGCATTGTATGCTGAGAAATAATTCAGATTACCTGGAACATTAAACTTAATACCTGCATAATCATTTACATATACGCCGTCTTTGAAGAGTCCCTTAGTGTAATTCGTTCCCTCAGTTGCCGGATCATCGGCTACTACAGTCGGCGGATCAAGAATTGTCTCTGGCTCTGCTTTAGCCTTGAAATCGCCGCCGTAGTTGAGACCGTAGCCTCTTTCGAGCTGTACCACGGCGAGGGCAGTTTGCCTGTGAAGTCAGCGCAGCCGCAGAGAACATCGGATATGCCCTTGCCCTCAGAACCGGGAAGATAGCACATGACCACGCTGTCCCAGTCGTCGTATATTCTCGGATTTATGAGAACATTTCTGCCTGCGATTATACAGGTAACAACGGGCTTGCCCAGTTCCTTGGACGGCGGGGCATAGTCGAAGATATCGTCCTTA
>CAMYYQ010000275.1 GCA_947303535.1 uncultured Ruminococcus sp. | reverse complement strand
GCTTCACCGACCATATCCGCTACAACTATACCGCCTGCAAAAGCTATACCGTATGAGTGTACAGTACACATAAATATCAGTGCCAGACAGTATCTAAATGGCTTTTCATGCCTTTTCTTATAACACATAGCTGCAAGCAGACATGAACAGGTAAGCATCATATAGGGGCGGGATACCACACTGTACTGATACAGCAGGAAAAAGCTACATGGTATGATAGTTTTTGTTATTCTGCTGAATGGTGAACAGAACTGTATCAGCAGTACCACTGCTTCAACAAATATAAAATTCACTGACTTTATGGCTGCTTCAAAAGGTAATCCCAAAGATATGGCTGTTTTTAAAAGTATATGCCACATAGGCGGATGCCCCTCATAATGCGTCCAGTGCATCAGCACATCATGCCATGATGAGTCCCTTGCTATCAAATAAGCCTGTGCTTCATCAAACCAGGGTTCATGGAAGCATAAGCCTGTTACAGCCAAAGCAGTAACGATCAATGTAATAATGACAGATATTTTTATATCTGTCTTTTTATTCTCTGAAACCATATTTGTACCTCGTTATTTATTCTGTTCCATAACGTCCAGATAATGAAGCTCTCTGAACTTTTTCGGAGTCATGCCGTTTATTTTCTTGAATACGCTTATGAATGCACTCTGTGACGAAAAACCAAGAGCAAGGGATATCTCAAGGCACGAAAAATCAGAGTATCTCAGCAGATTCTCTGCCGTCGACACCTTTGCCTGTATTATAAACGACTTTATGCTCATTCCCTTTTCCTTTGAAAACAGCTTTGACAGATATGAGGGGTTAAGTCCCACATGGTCTGCCAGCAATGTAAGAGTAAGCTCCTCATGGAGATGCTCATATATGTAATCTATACATCTTCTGACATGAAGGGATACTACGTTTTCCTTTTTGAGCGTTCGCATACGCTCCGTAAAGTCAAGCTGCATCTCTCCCAGCAGGTCGATTATTTTCTCCACATCATTGAGCTTGTCCGCACGCTGAATAAATATATCACTTAGGGTATATGCCGTATTATGTTCCATTCCGCCCTCAATGCAGAATCTTGCTACCAAAGCTACTGAAGTAACAAAATGATACATCACATTACGGACGGGATCATTTGAAAGAGTTCCCTTTCCCTCGAAAAAATTATTGCGTATCATGGCAAATCTGCTCTTTATCCCTTCGATGTCGCCTGACTGTACCATTCTGTAGGCACTGAGCTCTCGTTCAAAAGGACTGCGCATAAATCCGTCATTTTTCTGTATATAAAGTCTGTAATTAAGATCACGGTCTGTTTTCATAAACTCCCCCCAATTCAAAAATTGCGGTATTATTCCCATTATTTGCTGTAATCCTATTATATCCTATTTTTGATACAAATGCAATATTTCTGATATAATTTATTTGCTTTCCCGACTATAATAAACACAATGAAAAACATACAAGAACAACGCGATATTGCTGTAAAGGAGGAGTTTTATGTCTAAGGCAAATGATCTTACGCAGGGAAAAGTTACAAGTCTTATACTTAAATTTTATTTTCCCATGCTGCTGACAAATATGCTCCAGCAGTTATATACTATTGCTGATACAGCTATAGTCGGAAAAGGTCTTGGTGACAACGCTCTCGCAGCTGTTGGCAATATGTCATCTCTTACATTTCTTATATTCGGCTTTTCCATGGGACTTGCAAACGGTTTCTCGGTTATTATCGCCCAGAGCTTCGGCGCAAAGGACTATTCAAAGCTAAGACGTTCAGTGGCTTCGTCAGCAATGCTCTGCTTTATTATAGGTATTATCCTCACAGCAGTAAGCATTTCTTTCCTGAAGCCTGTACTGCATCTTCTGAGAACAGATGAAACTATCATGCACGAAGGTCTTGTATATGGCTACTTCATATTCGGCGGTCTTATCGCTACTATCACTTATAATCTCTGCTCATGTATACTCCGCGCACTGGGAGACAGCAAAACTCCGTTCATTGCGATAATCATATCCAGCGTAGTGAATATCTGCCTTGACAGCTTCTTTATCTTTGTATTGAAAACAGGAGTTGAGGGAGCTGCTATAGCTACCATATTCTCACAGATAATGTCGGCGTTCATATGCTGGCTCAGAATAAGAAAAATAGAAGAACTCAATTTAACAAAAGAGGACTTCCGCGGCAACGAAAATCTCTATGGCGAACTCTTCAAAAACGGTCTGCCTATGGCATTTATGAATTCCATAACAGCTGTGGGCTGTATGGTAATACAGTATTTCGTAAACGGCTTGGGAGTTGCTTATACTACTTCGTACTCGGCTTGCAGCAAATTCCTCACTATGTTTATGCAGCCAGCCTGCACAGCAGGATTTACAATGTCAGCATTTACGAGCCAGAATTACGGTGCAAAGAGATTTGACCGCATACGCGACGGGCTCCATGTATGCCTTGCTATCGCAACTATATCTTACGTTGTGCTTGGCTCGATAATGGTATTCTTCCCCGAAACACTTGCAAGACTTATGTTGAACGGTGAAGAACCTGTTGCCATTGCAAAAACATATCTCCCTGTATGCGGAATTTTCCTCTTTGCGGTTGATTTTCTCTTTGTATTCAGAAACGGCTGTCAGGGCTTCGGAAAACCTTTTATCCCTATGATATCAGGCATTGCCGAAATGGCTCTCAGAATCGCCGTCATCGCTCTGTTCATCTCGACCATAGGCTTCAAAGCTACTGCTTATGCTGAGGCTTCTGCATGGATTGGAGCACTTATTATCAATATGTCTGCTTTTGAGCATACTCTAAGAAAAAATCTCTCCAGACCTGTTGTACACAGGAAAGAGGTAAAAACAGTTGCCTGATCCCAGACTGGTCTATCAGTCGAAAATATACACCCAATCACTTCCTCACTCGCTGTCTGTGATACAATCCGTTACAGACAGCACTTTTTTTGCAAAAACAGCCCCTCGTATAAACGAAGGGCTGTATCTTTATCTTTCTTTTGCAATTCAGTTTAAACGTCAGCGAGTTACCGTGATCTTTCAATTACCGATCATCTGCTCCTTTTTGTATTTCTTCATAATTCTTTTCAGCTTCAATCAGACTTTTACTATTATCTTCTATAGCTGCCTGTATCTGTGAATTTTCGGCATTGATAATATCTTCTGAACTATCTATATCATAGCATATATCGTTTCTATGGATCTTTAATGTATCATCTCTGCCTGCTATTTTTATGCCAATATACGGGTCGCTGTAAGAAGAATAC
>CAMYYQ010000274.1 GCA_947303535.1 uncultured Ruminococcus sp. | reverse complement strand
GACGCGGCTGACGCTGCACCTGTTCGTTCCAGAGCTTTTCAAAACCGAGACGGTAATGCTCAGAACCTGTGAGCTTCCAGAGGTCAATAAGATTTCTTCCGCCGTTGAGATTATCGAGGTTATAGTCTGCGTAGTTCATAGTAGGGATACTTCCGTCCTTATCCACATAGGTATCCGTGAATTTTACGGAATATCCCAGCAGACGTTCATCGCCGCTGATATCATACAGCATGAGGAGAGCTGTTATCATGCAGTTGTCGATATAGTTCCATTTCGGAGCTTTACCGAAGACGGAGCTTTCGATGTTCCACAGCGGAGACAGCGGCTCAGAGGTCAATATGAGTTTTTCAATATAGTTATTTATGATAATATCAGGTCTTGTCATCCTGAGAGTCCTCCTGCGGTGATACCGCTGATAAATTTTTTCTGCGCAAGAGCAAATACTGCAACAGAAGGTATAAGACCTATCACTGACATAGCGATAATTTTTTTCTGTTCATATCCCTGTCCCGTACTGTCAACGGATAGTCTGAGTGCAAGAGAAAGGGGATATTTTTCAACAGACTGGATCATTATGAGAGGTGAGAGGAAGTCGTTCATTGTCCAGAGAAATGTAAAGACTGCAATAGAAACAACAGCAGGTCTTATACAAGGCAAGAGCACAAAGAACAGTGTTTTTAAAGTACCGCAGCCGTCCATGCGGGCAGCCTCATCGAACTCCTTAGGCACTCTTTTCAGAAACTGTATCAGTATGAATACAAACATACCTTCACAGGCGAAAAGAGAGGGGAGAGTAAGAGGTATATACGTGTCGAGGAGACCGAGTCTGCTCCACATATAATACTGCGGCATTATAGTAACGATAGACGGCATTAGCATACCGCATATAAGAAGTGAGAAGAAGAATTTCTTCAGCGGGAAATCAAATCTTGCAAAGCCGTAAGCCACAAGCACTGAGGAGAGCACGGCAAATACGGTCTTTGGTATGATTATAAGAAATGTATTGATGAAATAGTGCCCCATAGTGTATGGGGTAACAGTTTCCCATGCCTTTTTGTACACATCTGTGTCAAAGCTTTTCGGCATGAACCATATGGAAGTGAAAATCTCGTCATTTGATTTGAATGATGCACCGAACAGCCAGAGCAGAGGATACAGCATAATGATACTTATGACGGCAAGTAAGAGATAAAGAAGGAATTTTCTCATAGTCAGTCCCTCCTCAGTCTGCCCGTAAACTTATACATCAGCATAACGATAACGCCGATGATAACGAAAAGCAGCCATGAAACAGCATTTGCAGTTCCGTCGTCGCCGTATCTGAACATCTCATCATAAATGTACATACCTATAGTTCGGGTACTTCCCAGCGGACCGCCGCCTGTTATCATATAAGGCGCATTGAATTCCTGCATTGCAGCAATTGTCTGGAGCACAAGGTTTATGAAGATGATATTTTTAAGCTGTGGGAGAGTAATGTAGAAAAAAGCCTTTGTCCTGCCGCAGCCGTCCACCTTTGCGGCATATCGCGGAGAGCAGCAAGAAATATGACCATAGTCGAGCCGAATTCCCATACTCTCAGCAGAACTATTATAAACATCGCGGCATTAGCGTCGCCGTACCAGCCCACGGGAGCGATGCCAAATACATCAAGCAGCTGATTTACAAGTCCGTCCGAAGTGAAAAGGTACTGCCACATTATTATGACTGCAAGGTTAGAGCCTAATATAGAAGGTATGTAGAAAGCGGTACGGAATATTCCGATACCTTTCAGTTCACAGTTGAGCAGTATAGCCACAAGCAGTGATACCACAAGCTTCATCGGTACGAGTACAGCTGTATATTTAAGTGTTACCATTGCAGACTGACGGAAGTTCCTGTCAGACAGTATGGTTTTGTAGTTATCGAAACTCAGGCTGCCGTTTCTGTCGGTAAGTCCCACAAAAAAGGAACATACAAAGGGATACAGTATAAAAAGCACCGCACCGATAATGAACGGCAGTATCAATACAAGACCTGTGAATTTGCTTACGCCCACAGGGTTTCGGTAAATTCGGGATTTCATTTTCTTATCTTCTCCAGATAATTATTAACTGAGTCGAACATCTGCTGTGCTGCACTGTCAACATCGGCAGTTCCGTAAGATACTGCTTCTATTGCAGTATTATAGAACTCCTTCATGCGTGAAAGCTCCATATAAGGGCTTATTGTGACAGTATCAGCATTGCGGAGCATATCGTAGCTTTCCTTTGCGAGACCTTTCAGCTCACCGCTTTTTTTCAGAGCTGCTTCTGCCTTGTGTGATGCAGGTATACCGCGTGTAGTTCCCAGTATATCCGCACATTCTTCGTCATTGAGCAGAAAATTGATGAAAGCAGCCGCTTCATCGGGGTGTTCTGTGTTTTTTGATACAGCATACAGCAGTGACGGTTTTATCATCCAGCCGTCAGAGCAGCCTTTATCATCGGTCAGCAGCGGACCTGCTTCAAGGACACCTTCAGCCAGTACCGACTCATATTTTCCAACTGCGCTGCCCCATTCGAGAACACCCGCAACTCTTCCGCCTATAAATTCAGGCGACTGATACAGAGCTGCATTTCCGTCCTCATCTGTTCTTGTCCTTACAGTGCGTATGACATGACTTTCTTCCAGCTGCTTATAGAAGCTGAGGGCTGTTTTTATGTCCTCGACGGTAAAGCCGAGCCTGCCGTCAAGGGTAATGAACTGTCTGCCTGTCTGCTGCTGAACGTACACCACTGCCAGATACCATGCAGTACCTCCAGACTGTATATCAAGGTCAAGAGGATAAAGCCCGTCTGCCCCGAATCTGCTGCCGAGAGCGATAAGATCATTCCATGTTTTTGGGTAATCAGCCCCCATTTTGCTGAAAACCTCTGAATTATAGAAAAGACTTCTTCCGCTTACCGATACCGTGACAGCATTGAGCTTTCCGCTGACTCTGCCGAATGACAGCACCTCATCATCGAACTGAGAAAGATCAAGCTGTGAACTCAGTTCATCGAGGTCGTAAAAATCGTTCCCGTCAGGTGACATAGAAATGAGCCAGTCGTAGTTTATCTGCATGATATCGGGTTCAGTGCCGGCCTTTACCTGTGAAGTGACCTTTTCCGACCAGCCGTCCCAGCCACCGTATTCAGGAGTTATGGTGATATTCGGATACTTTCTGTTCCACAGTTCAATGGCTTTCAGAGTAGCTTCGTGTCTGTCGTCACCGCCCCACCATGAAAAGCGCAGACTGCACTTATCAA
>CAMYYQ010000273.1 GCA_947303535.1 uncultured Ruminococcus sp. | reverse complement strand
GAGCACCCTTGCTTCAAGTTCGGTAAAGTAACCGTCGTCGCGGAGCATATAGAGTATGTTCTCCGCAATTGAAAGCTCGGGACGGGGACTGTGTATGAACAGGTCGCCGCCCAGCCTTGCGTACTTGTAGGCATGATAGGCGTATACAGACAGCACGGGGAACATGGTGATGAGCTCAACGCTCTGACGGAGGACGTTGGGTATGGATATATCGTTTGCCCTGTCGTCGTATGAATATAAGGCAAGAACGCTCTTTGCAAGAGTGTTCATCATATTATCTGTGGGAGCCTTCATGATAACGTCTCTCATGAAGTTTGAAGGGATCTCGCGGAAATCCGCAAGGAGCTTCCTGAACCCGGCAAGCTCGTGCTCCGAGGGCATACTGCCGAAAAGCAGCAGATATACGGTCTCCTCAAAGCCGAAGCGCTTTTCCTTTATGAAGCCGGCGACGATATCTTCTACGTCAATTCCTCTGTAGTAGAGCTTTCCGTCACCGTGATTGGACATACCGTCGCCCATATCCAGCACTTTTATGGTGCTTATATTCGTAAGGCCTGCCACTACGCCGTTTCCGTTTATGTCGCGGAGACCGCGCTTAACGTCATACTGGGTATAGAGCTCGGGGTCTATCCTGTAGCCTTCCAGCGACATCTCTGCAAGCCGCGATATTTCGGGGGTTATTTCTGAAAATTTGTATCTCATTTATCGTCATCCCTTTCTTTTACAGTTTGTAGTAATAATTGTGCATATTACAATTATACTGGACTTCATTTATTTTGTCAAGGCTCAACAAATAGTTAATTCAGCAAACATTATATCTGTGTAAATTTTCTGCTTTTCTCTTGAAAATCATTCCGCGATATGGTAATATATATTTACCGGATATCTACGGTACATGATATAGAAATTATTCGCCGCGCACTGTCTGTTTATGGGGTTATGCACTGCGCAGCGCAAAGGAGTTGGTTTTTTGGAATCAGTTGAGTACAAATGTCCGAACTGTAACGCAGACCTGAAATTCAGTCCCTCCACCCAGAAGCTGGACTGCGAGTTCTGCCTCAGTTCCTTTACCGTTGACGAGATAAAGAAGCTCTGCTCCAAGACGGAGAACAGCATACCTCCCGAGGCAGTACAGCTTCAGGAGGACTTCGCCAACCATACCCACCTGTACCGCTGCAAGAGCTGCGGCGCAGAGATAATGGCCGACGATCAGCAGACCGCCACCTTCTGCTATTATTGCCACAATCCCGTAATTTTAGCAGGAAAAATGGGCGGAGAATTCAAGCCCGACAAGGTCATAGGCTTCAAGCTCACACGAGACAACGCCATAGCCTGCTTCAAGAAATGGGTGGGCAGACGCTGGTTCGTCCCCAAGGACTTCAAATCACAGCAGCAGATCGAGAAGCTGACAGGCCTCTACGTCCCCTTCTGGATAGCCGACTGCCACATCGAGGCGGATTACCGCGCCATAGGCAAGAAGCTCCGCCACTGGGTATCGGGCAACTACAGCTACACCGAGACAAAGGAATACCGCGTCATCCGTGACGCTTCCATGCTCACAAGAGGCGTCCCCGCCGACGGTGAGACAAAGATCGACGACCTGCTCATGGAGGCTATCGAGCCCTTTGATTACCGCGAGATGAAGGACTTCTCAATGTCCTACCTCAGCGGCTTCTACGCCGACAAGTACGACGTGGACAAGTCACAGGTGTTCCCACGCATAAGAGAACGCTCAAAACAGGCCTGCCTGACCTTCATCAGATCCACCATTAGCGGCTACAGCTCGCTTATGCCCTCCAGCGACCAGTACAAGGTCACCAATACCGACTGGAACTACACCATGCTGCCCGTATGGTTCATGTCCTATAAGTACAAGGACAAAATATACGAATTCGCCATAAACGGCCAGACAGGAAAGCTTGCAGGCACTCCTCCCCTGTCAAAGGGCAGACTGGCGGCTGTATGCGGCTGCATAGGCGGCGCACTGGCGGCTGCTATAATAGTGCTGGGAGGTGTGCTGTTCTGATGAAAAAGTCAAATAAAGGACTGAAGATATTCTTAGGTATAATAATAGGCATCGTCCTTCTGGGCGGTCTGGACTACGTTCTGGCCTTCCATACAGGCACAAGGAACCGCCATGTGGAAAACAGCAAGGATCATTCGTCGTCAGGCATCATCGACGAGAACGGCCTCTTTGCCGACGAGCCCGAGGCTCTTGCAAAGCTGGAGGAGCGCATCGAGGAATGTGCGGACAAGACCAATATGAATATACAGGTGTTCCTGCCCTCGTCTGACCGAAGGTACTATTCAGATGACGATGTAAGGAACTTCACCGCAAACCAGTATAACGACACCTTCGGTGAGAATACCGACGGTCTCCTCTACTACATAGATATATCTGGCAAATCTCCTGCCTGCGACGATATCGCAAAGAGCGCCGCGGCCAACCTGATATATACCGAGGATATCTGTCAGAGAATATACACCGCTCTCGACGAGTATCTCCCGCCCTCATACGGCCCCGTTTATACGGAACACATCATCAACGCCGTTGAGCACTTCTGCCCCATGATAGAGTCCTACTACGACCCCGACAGGGCAAGCGGCTCTTATTACGACGCAACTGCTGATACTCCCGTATACGTCTACACCAAGAACGGCGAGACCTATGTCACCACCAGCAAGCCGCCTTTTAAAAAGCTCCGTATCTGTATTGTCGCCGAGCTTGCAGGCGGACTGCTCACGCTTATACTCTACCTTATCTCAAAGAGCAGGTATAAGTTCAAGTCCAAGACCAATCCGTCCATTTATCTCTCACCCGATAACGTAAGGTTCAGAGAGAAGTCCGACGTACTCATACGCACCTACGTCACCAAGCACAGGATACAGTCCAGCAGCGGAGGCGGCGGAGGCGGCTACAGAGGAGGCGGCGGCGGAGGCCACTCCCACGGCGGAAGCATCGGCCACAGCAGCCACCACAGATAACGCTTATCAGACATATCCCCGAAGCAGTCCTCTTGCTTCGGGGAGCTTTATTTTCACAGCCGCTTTTTCGTACCGTCTGCCGCGGCTATAACGGGATATAGCCGCAAATTATACGTTATCTGTCCTATTTTCGCGGCTTTTCGGTTTGCGTTTTTTGTAGAAAAAACATCTTGAATTATAGGCTCAACAATGCTATAATAATGAAAATCCGTAATACATACCGATTTTGTATACTTTAAAGGAGGATCATTATGACAAAAACAGCAAGCTCTGAAAAGGTGAAAAA
>CAMYYQ010000272.1 GCA_947303535.1 uncultured Ruminococcus sp. | reverse complement strand
CTTCACTTCTGCAAAGATCGCCAAGTGCTTCTCTTGCAGCAGCAAATTCCTCGCCTGTACGCTTCTGATCCTCGATACGACAATCTACTGCTTCGCTGTCGCCGAGTACCTTCTCAACGAGCTCCTGTGCAATAGGTGCAGGAGGATTACCGTACTCGCCCTTGATATAATTCTTGATCTCCTTGGAGATGTTCTTATATCTTTCGCCAACGAGGACATTTGTTACAGCCTGATTACCTACCATCTGAGAGAGAGGAGTAACCAGCGGAGGATAACCCATATCAGCTCTTACCTTCGGGATCTCAGCGAGAGCCTCGTCAAATCTGTCCATAGCGTGCATATCTGTAAGGTTAGCGATCATATTTGAAAGCATACCGCCGGGAACTTTATAAACAAGTGCCTGAGCGTCTGTTCCAAGGCTCTTTGGATTGAGCTGACCGTTGTCGATATACTTCTGCTTGATAGGCTTGAAATAATCGTTTACCTTATTTATGATATCCTCATTAAGACCTGTCTCGATGCCATACTGACTGAGTGCATAGAACATACTCTCTGTTGCAGGCTGTGATGTACCGCCTGAGAAGCATGATGTAGCAGTATCGATTACATCGATGCCTGACTCGATAGCCTTTGTAAGTGTCATATAAGCCATACCTGTTGTACAATGAGTATGGAGAATAAGTGTCATATCGCCGATAGCGTCCTTGATGCCCTTGATAAGGTGCTCAGCCTCATAAGGAGACATAGTACCTGCCATATCCTTGAGACAGATAGTATCAAATCCCATTGTCTTGAGTTCTTTACACATCTCGATGTATTTATCGACTGTATGTACAGGGCTCTGTGTATATGAGATACAGCCTGATGCTATAGTCTTTTCTGTTGCGTATTTCTTTGTAGCTTCAAGAGCGGTTCCGATATTTCTGAAATCGTTAAGAGCGTCAAAAATACGAATTACGTCGATACCATTCTTTATTGAAAGTTCGATGAACTTCTCAACAACATCGTCATGGTAATGCTTATATCCAAGAAGGTTCTGACCTCTCAGAAGCATCTGAAGTCTGCTGTTAGGAAGATTTTTTCTCAGATTTCTGAGTCTCTCCCACGGATCCTCGCCGAGATAACGAAGACATGAGTCAAATGTTGCTCCGCCCCAGCACTCGATAGAATAGTATCCAGCCTTATCCATATCTGAGAGTATACCCTCATAATCTGAATAAGGAAGACGTGTAGCCATCAGTGACTGATTAGCATCACGTAAAACGGTTTCTGTCAGTTGCACTTTTTTCATGTACAAGCCTCCTCAAAAATAAATCTGCAAAGCAGATATAATATACTTAGCGATTCATATAGAATTTTTATAGCAAAAATGCTTTTCTGAAAAAAATCCCAAATCAGATTAATTATATCACACTTCAAAATAAAAAGCTACTATTTTTAAAGAATTTCTATTTATTTTTTTCTTTATACAAAATATAACATAATAATTAAAAAAAGACCTGTCAAATGACAGGTCTAAAATACTATTTCATCGAATCGATAAACTCTTTTATTGAACGCTCTGCGGCATCGTATCTTTTGCGGAACTCAGTGGCAGATATTCTCATTGCTCCGTTACCGAGAATTATCATCTGTTCAATGCCGTCAGACGTTGCAACTCTCACACGATGATTTCTTGAAAGCTCGTGGGTGACTCTTTCGATATAAGAATCCGCGGTTTCCGACTCTTTGGTATAAACAATATTTATATTGCAGTACTTCTCGACTTCGCGGTGTTTTCCCTTTACTCTGTACGCATCAAATACAAGAATAAGTTCACTGCCGTCATATCCCTGATAATTACACATACGATTTATAAGTTCTCCTCGTGCAGCATCAAGATTGTCCTCGGATATTTTTTTCAAGTCGTCCCATGCGAATATTATATTGTAACCGTCTACAAGTAGATAATCAGGACCTTCATACTTTGGCAGCCTTACCTTTTTATCATCAATGCTAACTGCCTTTGTCTTTTTGAAGGCTCTTACAGGATCACGATTTATCTTGCCGTATGTCCTTTCAAATATCTCCATGAGCTCTTCATCGCTTACAGCCTTTTCTAAAAAGCGTTCAGCCTTACTGCGCTTTTGTTCCGTGCTCTCTTCTTCAAGTCCGTTGGCAATTTTAAGCGGCAGATGCATATGTTCATATACCTCGTTCCACTTCACAATAAAACCTGCTCCGTGGGAACAAAATACCGAATCAGCACTGTTTTCCGTATCGCTGTCGCAGTCATATCCTATAGACGCAATAACTTCTTCCGAGTTATGACATTCTCTGTAGCCTGCAACATTAAAGAAAAGTCTTCCCTTTCCATGTGAATATGCAATAACTTCGGACTGATAATCATTTATCTCTGAAACAGGAGCACTTCCTCTTATGAGCGACATCTCTCCGTTATTTTCAGGAGTATCGAACTCCGCTGACATATGCTGAAGATCAGAAATGGCTCTGCCGACACTTTCTGTTGGTATTTCAAGTTCATAGTTATAGTATGGCTCAAGAAGCACAGACTCAGCGTTGCGAAGTCCCTGCCTTACAGCTCTGTATGTGGCTTGTCTGAAATCTCCGCCCTCAGTATGTTTGAGATGTGCTTTTCCCGATACAAGCGTAAGCTTCATATCTGTTATGGGAGAACCTGTCAGCACGCCAACATGAGTTTTTTCGGCAAGATGAGTCATGATAAGTCTCTGCCAGTTCCTGTCAAGCTCATCTTCAGAGCAATCAGTATCAAAATGGAGTCCGCTTCCCGCAGGCAAAGGTTCAAGGAGTATATGAGCCTCTGCATAATGGCGCAAAGGTTCGTAATGTCCGACACCCTCAACAGCATTCCTTATGGTTTCCTTATAAGTAACTGCTCCGTTGCTGAAATAGACCGTATAGCCGAATTTCTCTTCTATGACCTTTGTAAGTACTTCCAGCTGAACAGCTCCCATAAGCTGTATATGTATCTCACGATTCTGCTCATTCCAAATTATATGGAGCTGAGGGTCTTCGTCTTCAAGCTGTCTTAGTTCTTTTATGGCATCATAGACATTTTTTTCATCAGGCAGTATTATCTTATATGTCATAACAGGTTCAAGAAAAGCCTGTCCCGAATTTTCCTCAATACCAAGTCCCTGACCTGCATATGTTCCGTTAAGTCCCGTTACTGCACACACTTCACCTGCACAGGCAGCATCAGCAGTCCTGAACTTTTCTCCTGAATACAGCCGTATCTGATTGACCTTTTC
>CAMYYQ010000271.1 GCA_947303535.1 uncultured Ruminococcus sp. | reverse complement strand
CTTGTTGTCTGTATTCTTGAGGTCGATAACAGCATTCTCAGCTTCCTTGAGGTTCTTGTTTGTGACCATTACAGTTACCTTTGAATCGTCCTTTGCATTTACAGCTGCGTATGTGCTTGACTTTGAAACGTCCTCGGTCTTTGCAGGAACAAGGGTATCACCAAAGCTGCCGCCCTTGCCGTCATAGTTTGTATAGAGGTTGATACCAGAAACGATGAATGGCTCGCCGCCCCAGAGTGATGCGAAGTAAACGCCCTGATCCGCATAGCAGCCAAGTGCCTCGACCTCAGCGATAGTGCCTGAAGCGTCATTCCGCCGCCGAAGTTGTACTCGGAGATACCAAGCTTGGTACCCGGGTAGTACTTGTCGATAGAAGCCTGTATTGTCGGGAGTATCGGTACATTCTGCATACACCACTGACCTATCCAGCTGTTCTCGGAGAAGCCTTTCTCATAGAGCGTACGTACAGACTGGAGTCTGTCCTCTATGCCGTTTCTTGCAGACTCGGAATAGTAATGGATATCAAGTACATCGAGGAGTCTTGTGCCTGTCTCCTCGGAAGCCTTTTTCATCTGGTCAAGGTAGCAGTCAAGGTACCAGTGATAGTTATTTGCAGCCTTTACTTCCTCCCACTCGGTATGTGCATCGTCGTCATCGAGGTGGTCGAAAGCTGTATAGCCGTAAAGAGCAGGTCCGAATACCTCTGCATCGGGATCAAGCTTCTTTACGTTTCTTGCCATTTCTATGGACTTTTCACCAAGCTCCTTGATAGTAACAGGCTCGGGGTGCATTCTGCTGTGAGTGTCGTTCCAGAGTACAGGCTCATTGTCAAGGCTGTAGCCCTGAATACCTGTCTCAGACTTTGAATTGCCCAGCTTCTTGATGATGTAGTTCACATACTCGTCCATGTAGACTACGCCGTCTGTAAGATCAGGAGTATCTGCAAAAGGAGCGTCCTTTGTGAGAACTACCTTGTTCCAGCGCTTTGAAGGAGCTTTTTCCTCCTCTGTTACTGTACCGTTCTTATCTGCCGAAACATAGCCTGCAAGCTGTAATGTTGTGAGCTTGTAGCCAACATTGTTCTTTGCTGCGTCCTTTGAGAGCACCTGAACACAGTCAGCGGGATCATCTGATTCCGAGAGATTTGTGTCCGAGCTGTGCTTCCAGTCAGAACCTGCGTTGGAAGCGTTTGTCTCCCAGTTGTATGCTGTCATACGGTTGCCGCCCTGACGGACAGCATAGGTTTTCACGTCCTTGAGATTAGTGGTATACTGATTCACGCCATAGATAAGGGGAGATATCTCTTTTCTTTCGCCCTTGAGATCGACTGTGATATTCATATCATAGCCGCCTGCTGCATTTGCGGTATTATAAGGGATACCGCTCATTGGAGCAGTAATTGCGCAGCCTGATACGACACAGGCTGCAAGAAACGCTGCTGTTTTTTTCATGTTTTTTCCTCCTGTTTTTTCCCGTGCCTAAACGGGTAAATTTTATCGCCTATAGCTCGCCTTCCTTCCACCACGGCACCTGCGGTACGATCTCGTCCTGTTCACCGTTCTCACGCCTGAAAGCCCCACGCTCCCATAATTCAACATTGGGATCCATATATTTCAGGTAGTTGGTAATGGTCTTAGCCAGTACCAGTATAAGAGTAAGTGATGTATGATGTGTGTAGCCGTAGAGTATGACAGGCTTGTCATTAAGGTCTGCACAAACGCGCCAGACAAGTCCGAAGCGGTCGAGCCTGTCGATGATGCGCTGTACCTTTTCCGACGGTATATCCAGCTTTTCCGATATCATCGCCACAGAGAACATCTTGTTCCTTACGCTCGCTCCGAGGTAGCTTATTATACTTATGGCATCATCGTCAGCCAGAGTATTGAACAGCCTTACCATATTTGTGGTGTCACCGAAGTAGGAATTAACGCCCTTTTCGGGTATCTCAAGGAAACAGAAGTACCTGAGATCGGTATTCAGCCGTGAGAGTGCTAATTCACGGTCTGTTTTAAGTCCTGCAAAGGTCTCGTGCTCAAAGCTGCTGCGCAGCCTGCCCACTGTATCTTTATTGGGGTTGCAGGCGCATAGCGCAGTATACATCATTTTCATAAAAAGCTCAGAACGCTTTTCTTCGGGAACAGAGCGGACCTCGTCGTCTATGAGCTGTTCGATGTCGCGCTCGCTGTCCATGACCTTTACACCGAAAAGAGAATCAAGTGAGATGTTAAGTTCCTTTGCAAGCCGCGGAAGAAGCTCACCGTCGGGATAACTTGAATTCTCCCATTTTGATACTGCCTGCGGCGAAACATTCAGCCGTGCCGCAAGCTGTTCCTGAGTCAGCCCGAGGGCTTTTCTGCGTTTTACAAGGTTTATACGGAAAGTGCTGTTTTTATCCATTTTCATCTCACCTTTTCGTTTCTATAATCATTCTACCACAACTTCAGGTAGAGTACAAGCGAATATAAATAGAACAAAATCAACCGTTGGTTGATTTTGGCTGTGCATTATACTGATCCGCACTATTTATAAGGGCTTTTCTAAGTTTTATCATATCAAAAACATCGGTATTTCCGCTGAGATCAAGGTCTGACAGAGGTAAGTCCTCCTCACTTATCCTTTCTTTTCCCAGAAGATACCTGCTCATTTTCACAAGGTCGGATACCCCGACCTCCCCGTCCGTATTCAGATCTCCCATACTGTATTCACAAACAGGCGTTACATCACTCTGAAAGCTGTGAAGCGAAGTAAGCTTGAAGATCTTCCAGCTTGCGTGTGCTCCCCCTGCTTTTTTCATCTCTGCGTCCGACTTCATGAACCAGTCATAGGAAATACTGCTGCTGTCGATATCGTCCCAAGTTGTGTCGATGTGGAAATAATGACCGCCAAGCTTTACGATATTCCATGCGTGTGTACCGCTCTGTACATAGCAGGTCTCTATCCCTGCTTCATGGCAAAGGAGATTTAATATCCTTGCATATCCCTCGCATACCGTTGTTTCATTCATGAACACAGATGCATCATTGTGATTCTTTCGGCTTGACCTGTCCCCCGGATCGTATTCTGTGTTCCTGCATATCCAGTCGTGCAGCACCCTGACTTTCTCAACATCTGTCATGTCGTCTGTGATATTCTCAGTAACTACCTTCCTGACCTGTGCCATGACATACTGATTTACAAATCCCACATCATCAGATGTAGCGAAATGCTTAAAAATGAACTCCTTGTACTCGGGAACGAAATCCCCTGTCTTACTGTCAAAAGCAGGCTTGGAG
>CAMYYQ010000270.1 GCA_947303535.1 uncultured Ruminococcus sp. | reverse complement strand
GAAGCCGAGGACGAGATAGAGCGCCTTGTTTTTGCACCGCCTGATGAGATGAAGCTCAGTTCGCCCGAGAATGTGGGGCGTATCGTACACGGTGAAAATGCCGTGAGAGAGTACATAGACCATATAAAAAGCGTTGTTTCCACAGACCTTAGCGGACTTAAAGTCGCACTTGACTGCGCTAACGGCTGTGCGGCATATACTGCGGAAAAGCTTTTTTTCGAGCTTGGAGCTGAGGTGCTGGTCATGGCTGATAAGCCAAACGGCACTAATATAAACAAGGACTGCGGCAGTACCCATGTTCATCATCTCATGGAGTAAGTCGTAGAGAATAATTGCGACTGCGGACTTGCCTTTGACGGCGATGCAGACAGATGTATAGCTGTAGACGAGCAGGGCTGCATGATTGACGGCGACAGGCTTCTTGCCATATTTGCAGAGAATATGAAGAGCAAGGGATTGCTGGACAAGGATACGGCAGTTGTGACTGCAATGAGCAGTCTCGGACTGAGAAAATATGCGGCTGCACATGATATAAAGCTTGTAAGCTCGGGAGCAGGTACGCGGTATGTACTGGAGCGTATGCTGGAATGTGGCTACAAGCTGGGCGGCGAGCCTAACGGACATATCATCTTCCTTGATGAAGCCCGCACAGGCGACGGACAGCTGGCAGGTGCGCGGCTGCTTGAAATACTGAAAAACAGCGGCGAAAAGCTGAGCGGACTTGCAGGAGATATGCCTGCATACCCTCAGGTAAAGCTGAATGTAAAGATACATCCTCATTATAAGGAACTCTGGAAAAACGAGAGCAGCATAACCGAGCTTATCGAGAGATACGATAAGGAGCTTTGCGGCGAAGGCAGGATAATGGTGCGCGAAAGCGGAAAAGAACCTATCGTGCGTATACTCGTTGAAGGCAGCGATTTCGGACGAATAAACGATATGGCTGTGGATATTGCACAGCATATCAAGGAAAGCTGCGCATATAAGGTCTGAGCGCAGACAATTCTATAAGGAGCATTTACTTTGAGAACTGCAAATAACTGGAAAGATTATAAGATATTGGATACATCAGGCGGTGAGAAGCTGGAAACATGGGGCAATGTCAGCCTTGTGCGTCCCGATCCGCAGATAATATGGAATACCGAACGCACCGATCCGTTGTGGAAGAGTGCTGACGGACACTACCACCGTTCAAATCAGGGCGGCGGCAAGTGGGAATTCCGCAAAAAGCTGCCCGAATCATGGAATATCAGCTATGGCGAGCTTACCTTCAATATACGTCCCACGGGCTTCAAGCATACGGGACTTTTCCCCGAGCAGGCTGTAAACTGGGACTTTATGGCTGATAAGATACGCAATGCAGGCAGAGAGATAAATGTCCTCAACCTGTTTGCTTACACTGGCGGAGCTACCCTTGCCTGTGCAGCAGCAGGTGCTTCTGTATGCCATGTTGACGCTTCAAAGGGCATGGTTCAGTGGGCAAGAGACAACGCGGCATCTTCGGGACTTACTGAAAAGCCTATACGCTGGATAGTGGACGACTGTGAGAAGTTCATTGCCCGTGAGATACGCCGCGGACGAAAGTATGATGCGGTAGTTATGGATCCGCCAAGCTACGGCAGAGGCCCCGGAGGCGAGGTCTGGAAGCTTGAAAACTGCGTATACGACCTTGTGAAGCTTTGTTCGGGAGTTCTTTCCGACGATCCGCTGTTTTTCCTGATAAACAGCTATACTACGGGACTTTCTCCCTCGGTAATGGGGTATATACTGGGGACAGTCCTCACGGATAAATTCGGCGGCAGCGTAAGCTTCGATGAGATAGGACTTCCCGTAAAGTCCACAGGAATGACACTCCCATGCGGCTCTACCGCCATCTGGCAGCAGCGTGACGCTGCACCCTTGCTCCGCGATATAGTTAACTCGAATGGCTGATAATATACGCGAGTAATATTAAACGAATGGGGAATGTCATCGCGTGAGTTTAGGCTTTGCACTGTAAGGGCTGCCTTTGGCAGTCCGCAAATAACGATAAAACTTGCTTAAAAAATGATATAGGAGAAATAATTATGGGAAAAAATGAAAGATTTGCAAGGATATACTCTCAGAGAACACCTTTGAGAGCTACTGAGATACTTGTTGATACGGTAACAGGGGTAAATTACCTGTATCATGCTTGGTCAAATACAGGCGGACTTTCGGTAATGCTTGATAAGGACGGCAAGCCCGTGGTATCAAGTCCCGATGAGATAGAAAAACTGAAAAAATAAGGATAAAATATGAAAAAAACACTGACAGCACTTATTGCGGCAGTAATGGCGTTTACTGCGGTATCATGCGGTAATAAAAATGAGGATAAGCCTTCTGAAACTGAGAGCACAACAGCTTCCGAAGCTGTTACCGATGAGGTGACGACAGAGGAAGAAACAGAAGATGAGCTTACAAAAAGAATAAGAGAAGAACTTGAAGAGGATATGAAAAGATGTGATGATATCACCTTGCAGGAGCTTCCCGAGTATGATATTCCAGATGACTGGCACGAAATAAACAACGGTACGGTCAAAATGCTTGTACCGCCCGGTGTTGAAGAAACAGAAAAAATGGATTCTTTAAGTGTAAGCAACGAGTATCAGAATGAAGATGACAGTATACATATCATATTCCATGATTGGAGCAAATGGGACGAAGGATGGGTAGGAACACCTGCTTTTCCCGATCTTACAGGAGAGGACGTTGAGAAAGCGTTTGCAGAGCTCGGTTTGGATTATGACGGCACAAGAGCTTCATTTATCAAAGCAGTATCGTCTTTTACAGGTGCTGAAAAGACGAGAGATAATGCGGAAGCTTACAGAATAGCTTCCATTGAGAAAGCAGTTGAGTTCCATTTTTATGCATCCGTCTTTCATGATCTTTCAGACGGACATGATGTTTTCATAAAGGGTGATTACAACAAATACTCTCCGGATAAAGAAATGTCTTACGCATTTGTACTTATCTTTTCTGACGGTAACAATGAATATCCCGTAAGGGTAGAAGCTCCTTCAGAGGAAGAGATACTTATGATGTGCTCAACAATATCCTTTAGTTAAAGAACAGGTATAAATATGGAAAATATAATCGAAATAAAAGGTCTCCATTTTGCCTATGAGTCCGACGACGAGGAAAAGAAGTCCGTGGAGGTACTCAAGGGCATAGACCTTAACATAAAGCAGGGCGAGTTCGTAGCAGTGCTTGGGCACAACGGCTGCGGAAAATCCACCCTTGCAAAGCATATAAACG
>CAMYYQ010000269.1 GCA_947303535.1 uncultured Ruminococcus sp. | reverse complement strand
GTGTACGCACTTCCACCTCTATCTTTACTGTATGTCCTATCTTCTCTCGGAGAGCGTTCACAGCCGCAGTTATACCGCCGTAAGCGTCTATGTGGTTGTCCTTGAGCATAGCTGCATCGGAGAGATTAAAGCGGTGATTCTTTCCGCCGCCAACAGTCACTGCGTACTTTTGCAGCGCACGAAGTCCCGGGAGAGTCTTTCTTGTATCCGTAACAGCAGCCTTCGTGCCCTTTACAAGCTCTACGCACTTATTTGTGGCAGTAGCTATACCTGACATATGCTGCAAAAGGTTGAGGGCAGTTCTCTCGCCTTTCAGGAGAGTAAGTGTGCTTCCCTCCAGCTCTGCGATTATATCGCCTTTCTGCACCTTTGTGCCGTCATTGAGAAGTATCTTGAAATCAACATCTCCACCTGCAAGGTCGAAAACTCTCTTAGCCACCTCGATACCGCAGACAACTCCCGAATCCTTTGCAACGTAGTAAGCGGAGCTTCTGTGGTCGGCAGGGATAAGGTTATCCGCAGCAGCGTCAATGTAGTTTATATCCTCCATAAGTGCAGTTGTGATTATATTGTCAACATAGCATTGTAAAAGCTTCATGTTTAAATTCCTTTCCGTTGTAAATCATAATTTACATTTGTAGGGGAGCCCGCCCTCGGGCTCCCACAATAATAATCCATACACACGCGAGAGGGCGAGGTCTCACTCCCCTACACATGGGTTCATGTCATTGCGCAAGTCATACACGGGCGGATAATATCCGCCCTTACAAGCTAACAGCTAATGGCTAACGGCTCAAATCCTGATTTTGCAATCACGCGATGATATTTGTCTTTCATTCATTATACCTCGCGGAAGTATCTTTCCTTTCGCAGATATTATATCGCGGAGCAAGGGTGCAGCGTCACGCTGCAAAATTATGATTTGTATTTAGAGTCTATGCACAGGAACTCCTCAAGAGTAAGTCCCGAATCGTAGACCTCTTTCGCAAGCTGCTTTCCGAGATAGCGGACGTGCCACGACTCGTACATATATCCCGTTATATTCTCCTTGCCTTCGGGATAGCGGATAATAAATCCGTATTTCCAGCAATTTGCTGCTATCCATTTAGCCTGAGGAGTACCGTTGAATGACGAGCTTGCATTGTTTATATCCATAGCCAGACCTGTCTGGTGCTCGGAGTGTCCTGCTCTTGCGGAATAAGTGTCCGCAGCAGCCTTGCCGTCACGGGCTACATAGCCGTTATACAGCTGGTTCTGATACGAATATGAGCGGTAGCCCGAACAGATCGTTAATCTATACCCTGCCTTTAAAGCATCAGCAGCCATTGCATCGAAAGCTGACTGTGCCTCGGGAAGTATCTTCTGAGGATCGTATGTTGACGGCAGAGAATAAGTCTTATTTGCGATAAGTATGCCGTTTACATAAGTTATGCCGTCCTTTACCGTTATCTCACGGCGTGTAAAGGTCTCCTTAGTACCGTCTGCCCATGTTACGGTAAAGTGCATGGAATCAGTATGCACTATAGTTCCCTCGGTGTTATTATCGGTGCTTCCCATATGGAAAACGATATTCTTTCCGTCGGGAGCATACTCAAAACGGTTTATATTGCCGCTCTTGTCTGTGACCTTTCCGCTGAGACCGCTTATCTCAAAGTTCCTGCCTGCATCAGTCACCCATTTGCCGCCGAGCATTTCATTTGCATTTATCTTGTTAAAGCTGAAAAATCTGAATGTCTCTGCTGTACCGTCGTCCCATTTGAGTACAAAGGCATTGTCGTTCTGCCATGTGATAAATGCGTTATCCTCTTTGCCCGATCTGCTCATTTTTATCGCAAGGATATCCTCTTCCGAGCCGATAGTGAAATCCTCGCTGCTGCCGTTTGGATATATCACCGTACCTGTGCCTTCACCAAAGCTGAAATAACGCTTTGAGCCTGCACAGTCAGCTATCCATGTACCTTTCGGCAGCAGAGTTTTATTAGAGAGAATGATATCCTGAAGTGCTGAGAGATCGAGCGAATCCACGGTACAATCACCGTTGATATCAGCAGCTATCCGCTGTGTATCGTTAAGACCGTACCGTCCGAGAAGATGATTTTTAAGTATCACCATATCACCGACAGAAACTCTGTCATCACGGTTAAGATCCCCTGTAACAAGAACAGTTGCTGCATTTGTATGCATTGCGGCAGCATTTACTGCCATTACAGCAGCCGAAACAACAGCTGCTTCAAAAACTCTCAGTTTTTTCATAATATCACCCCCAATGATATTTTTTATAATGTTTAAATTATGGAAGAAGAATTATCTTCATTCACACTTATCATAAGATTCAGCCATGAGCCGTTAGCCATTAGCTTTTAGCCAATGTGTCGCCTTCGGCGAATAATTTGAATATTGTGAGCGTTAGCGAACTCTTTCGGCTAATGCCTAACAGCTAAAGGCTATATTTCCCCTATTTCAATTCACAGTAACATTATTACTGCATTACCTCACCAAGTATGATATAAGCAACAGTAACGATAGACTTAGCAAGCACGTAATCAGCGTCTACGAAATAGCCGCCGTTCACAAGATCCTCGCGTATCTCTTTTACACGCTTGAAGCCCTCTGCCGCTGCCTTTTTATCAGGAATAACAAAGTAGCAGTTCTGGAGTATCTTTCTTGTCTCTGTACGAACTCCCTTAGGTATGCGCGAACTTCCCTGATGCGGATCAAATTCAGCCTCTTCAAAGTCCTTCGGTGCGTTCGCAGCTCTTGAAGCTATGCTGTTTGCAGCATGACGTGAGAATACAAGTGCTTCGAGCAGTGAATTGCTTGCAAGTCTGTTGCTTCCGTGAACTCCTGTATGCGAACACTCGCCGCAGGCATAAAGATTAGGAAGACTTGTTTCGGAATTGTTGTCAACATCAATACCGCCCATGAGGTAGTGCTGACACGGGAATATAGGAACAGGCTCTTTAGTAAGGTCGTAGCCCTGCTCCAGAAGATTTTTATATATCATCGGAAATCTTTTCTTGAGGAATTCGCTGTCCTTATAGCTTATATCAAGATAGAAATCCGTTGAATTCTGCTTGCGTGACTCAAGTATGATAGCGTGAGATACAACATCTCTCGGAGCAAGCTCCAGACGCTCGTCATAGTTGTGCATAAAACGCTCTTTTTTGCAGTTCAGCAGGTATGCTCCCTCACCGCGTACAGCCTCGGAAATGAGGAAACATTCGCGTGTAGCGCGGTTGTTGAAAGCTGTCGGGTGGAACTGCACATAGCTGAGGTT
>CAMYYQ010000268.1 GCA_947303535.1 uncultured Ruminococcus sp. | reverse complement strand
CGCCGAATGCGAAGAAGATAGTCTTGTTGAGGATCTTCGAGAAGAAGCTGTCGGGAACACCGAAAGCTCCCATAAGGATAACTGCGATGATAACGTTTGTGATGTTACCGTCGAGGATAGCGGAGAACGCTCTCTTGTAAGCTATCTTTATAGCAGAGTCGAGAGATTTTCCTGATCTGAGCTCTTCCTTGATACGCTCACCTGTGATGATGTTAGCGTCAACGCCCATACCTACTGCAAGTATGATACCTGCGATACCGGGGATAGTAAGTGTAGAGCCGTTCATGAATCCGAACCAGCCTGTGATAGCTGCAACAGAACCTGCGATCTGTCCGCAGAGAGCGATAACAGCAACAACGCCGGGGAGTCTGTAAAGGAATATCATATATACAGCGATTCCGATGAATGCTATAAGAGCTGCAAGAAGGATAGCGCCAAGTGAACCTTCACCCATTGTAGGTGAGATAGTTCTGAAGCTCTTTGTTTCCATTTTGAAAGGAAGAGCACCTGAGTTTATCTGATTTGCAAGCTTTGTAGCAGACTCTTCGTCGAAATTACCTGTGATCTGTGCCTGGCCTCCGGTAATAGCATCGTTTACTGACGGAGCAGAGATAAGAGTATTATCCATCCAGATAGAGATAGGTGTTGAAGTACCTGCAAGTTCGCTTGTAGCATCAGCAAATTTTTTCTTGCCTGACTCATTAAGTGTAAGGCTTACATAGTTTTCAAAGTCTTTTCCTTCTTCAAGTCGATTGTACATACTTTTCGCAGAAGCGATGTCGTCGCCAACGAGAACTATTTCACCTGACGGGACTTCGTTGCCGTTCTCATCTGTAGTTGTGTCTGTGCCCTTACGGAATGTAAGTACAGCCATTTCGCCGAGTTCCTTAACGGCAGATTCAGGGTCGAAGTTTGTTTCGCCGACCTTCCATGGAAAACGTACGATGATTCTGTCGCTTTTTTCATCGCTGTATACTTCATTATCGGTGATACCGAGTGAAGTAAGTCTTGTTTTGATGACCTCCATAGCAGAAGCGAGCTGATCTTTGTCTGCATCATAATCATCTGCCGGACCGAAAGTAACGTCAACACCGCCCTTGATATCAATACCAAGACGGATATCGTCAACGCCCTTGATGTAGGTCGTTCTGTTATCGCCGAATAATTTGTCTATACCAAATACCGACGTAACAGCAAAGATAGCGATAAAAGCAACGACAATGAAGAAAGTTGATTTGCCTGTCTTTTTCACAGTCATGCCTCCTAAAAATAAGTCCTTTCACGGTGCCCTGCGTGCCCACAGAAACAGCATAGGACTTTTATTTCCTGTCTCATTGACAATTACAATTATTGTACTATATTTTTATCAAAAAGTCAAGTGTATTGCCTGAAAAACTTTCCATTTCAAGAATATGCACAATTACGTTAATTAAATTTCGGAGTTATTGACAAAATAGCCTTTAGCCCTTAGCAAGTTGAGAGTGTAGTGGCTGACTTTGGCAGCCCGCAAGTGAGTAGAAAGTAGTAGGGGCGCTTTCCGAGCGCCCGTGCCTTACACAATAAATATGATTAACGTAATGTATGGGAGTCTGCTCTCGGGCTCACGTCAATTTCGATGAAACTCACCGTGTCGAGAAGCAATTACTCTTTTGATGATATACGCCCGAGCAAGGGTGCAGCGTCACGCTGCCCGTGTCGAGAAGCGACTACCCTTTTGATGATACACGGATGACTAAGGGGGCGCAGGCTCTGCGCAAAAAATGCACCCCTGATCAGGAGTGCATTTGTTATTATTTAAAATGTTTCTGAGATATTTTCAGACGGTTCATAGCGCGGTTGAGCGCAGCCTGAGTCTCGTAGTATTCCTTGATGCTCTGCTTCTGTCTCATGCGTTCCTCGGCACGTTCTCTTGCTTCCTGAGCACGTTTGATGTCTATTTCCTCGGGAAGCTCGCAGGTATCAGCAAGTATTATTGAAGAATCGGGCATTACCTGTATAAATCCCTCTGATATAGCGGCGTATTTCCATTCGCCGTTCACCAGATATTTAAGCTCTCCCGTGGGGAGACAGGTAACGAGCGGCTCATGTCCTGCCATAATACCGAGAAGTCCGTCGATAGCAGTTATGACGAGATGCTCCACCTCTCCGCTGAAGAAAAGGCGGTCAGTAGCGATTATTTCGAGGTGAAAGGTTTTAGCCATATGAAGCCGCCTCCTTTATTCCTCGTCCATCTGACGGGCTTTCATAATAACGTCGTCTATAGTACATGCCATTAGGAATGCAGCTTCGGGGTATTTGTCCATATCACCGTCAATGATAGCCTTGAAGCCCTCGATAGTATCCTTGAGAGGTACATATTTGCCCTTGAGACCTGTGAAGTTCTCAGCTACGTTGAAAGGCTGTGAAAGGAATTTCTGTATCTTTCTTGCACGGTATACTGCAAGCTTGTCGTCCTCGTCCAGTTCTTCCATACCGAGGATAGCGATGATATCCTGCAATTCCTTGTACTTCTGGAGAAGCTCCTGAGTACGTCTTGCAACTGTATAGTGCTCCTCGCCGACTATTTCGGGTTCGAGGATACGTGAATTTGACTCAAGAGGGTCAACAGCAGGATAGATACCCTGCTCAACTATCTTACGTGAAAGAACCGTAGTAGCGTCAAGGTGAGCGAAAGTAACGGCAGGTGCAGGGTCAGTAAGGTCGTCCGCAGGGACATATACAGCCTGTACCGATGTGATAGAGCCGTTTTTGGTGGAAGTGATACGCTCCTGTAATTCGCCGACTTCCGTAGCAAGTGTAGGCTGATAGCCAACGGCGGACGGCATACGTCCGAGAAGAGCCGATACCTCAGAGCCTGCCTGTACGTAACGGAAGATATTGTCGATAAAGAGAAGAACGTCCTTGTGTTCGCGGTCACGGAAATACTCAGCCATAGTAAGACCTGTCTGAGCAACACGCATACGTGATCCCGGAGGCTCGTTCATCTGACCGAAAACGAGAGCGGTCTTTGAGATAACTCCCGATTCCTGCATTTCGTTCCAGAGGTCGTTGCCCTCACGGGAACGCTCTCCGACACCTGTGAATATGGAGTAGCCGCCGTGCTCGGTGGCGATATTTCTGATAAGCTCCTGTATAAGTACTGTCTTACCAACGCCAGCACCGCCGAAAAGACCTATCTTACCGCCCTTAGCATAAGGAGCGATAAGGTCGATTACTTTGATGCCTGTTTCAAGTACTTCAACAACAGGGCTCTGATCCTGGAAAGTCGGAGCCTTGCGATGTATCTCCCATTTTTCCTCAGTCTC
>CAMYYQ010000267.1 GCA_947303535.1 uncultured Ruminococcus sp. | reverse complement strand
CTGTATGAAAAGCTCCGCAAGCCAAGTGATGAAGTGCTCGCGATAAACTTCAAGCTTTCAATGAGCCCTGACTATAACTTTGTATATAAAGGCAAAAAATTATTGGAGTATGCAAACGCTAATAACAGCGAGTACATGACAAAGCTCCGCGATCTTATGGGATATGGTCCTACACTGAAATACGGTGAAATAGTGTACACAACAGGTGCTCCAAACGGCATGAAATGGACTCAGGAATGGTATGAGGACAGAATAGAATACTTCGGTGAAGAGCTTCTTTCAAAGTATATCGTTGACGGAGAATTCCTTGAAGAAAAGCTCAGACTTGATATCAACGAATTAATGAAAGAAAACCGTGTTGCCAATGACGAAGCTGAAAAGGCTTACTACAGACATATAGCCAATGAAGCAGTAAAACAGCTCGATAAGCAGAATATCAAGTATGAGTACATGAATGACCCGAAGCGACTGGTAATTTACGTAACTGCCGATGAATTAAAGGAACTTTCACTTGATAATATTGCACGCTACGGACTTGATATTTCCGTCGCTAACGGCTTGGGTGTTGACGCAATAACATGATATTTACCTTATACCACAAGCAGCCTGTACTTAAAGTACAGGCTGCTTTTTCCGTGTAAACATAAATGTAGGGAACGCCGCCCTCGGCGTTCCGCTGCTTTTCAGCTTCAAAAAAATTTCGTAAAAGTGAAATATCCGCTGCAACAATTCAACTATATAAGTAAGAGGACCTCACGCCTCATGAAAGGAGGCTCAGCCATGGATGATGATTCAATAATAGAATTGTTCCGCAAAAGAGATGAGACAGCAATTGCGGAATTGCAGCGAAAATACCATAAGCTCTGCTTTTATATCGCAGGAAATATCCTTTCACATCGTCAGGACATCGAGGAATGTGTGAATTCGGCTTACTATGAAGTATGGAGCAATATACCTCCTGACGAGCCTGATGACCTGAAAAGCTACCTGTGCCATACTGTCAAGAACAAGGCTCTGGACAAGCTCAAATACAATTCCGCAGAAAAACGCAACAGCAAATTCGCCGTCTCACTGGACGAGCTATCGGAATGTATCCCTGACTACAGAGAGGATATGGGAGAGGAAAAAGCTCTTGCCGAGGCAATAAGCCGATTTCTCAGGACTCAGGACGAGCTGCAAAGGAAAATTTTCGTAAGGCGTTACTGGTATGGCGACAGTCTTGCACAGATCGCTGAATACTACGGCATAAAGGAGCGCACAGCCGCAACTTATCTTTTTCGGACACGAAAAAAGCTGAAAGCTTATTTAAAGAAAGAAGGTTACGATCATGAATAAGCTGAAATTATTTAAAGTCATTGACCTTATTGACGAAGACCTTGTAAAAGAAGCTGAGATAAAACAGGAGCATTTATCGTCAAAAGATAATGAAAGTGAGAAAGACATTACCGTTTCGGGAGTTGAGGTATACAAGGTCAGCAAATGGCAGAGAACTGCACTTATTGCTGCTGCTTTTCTGCTTGTGGTTGGACTTGGTGCAGGAGGAGTACTTATGTTCAGAAACCGTCCGCCAATGCTTGATGATCCTGCTCTGCCCTCGGATATATCGGCAACTGACTCAACTTCGCCATTTGAACGTGTGACCGATAAAAAGTCATTGACAACAGATGCAAAGAAAAACGAAAATGCAGCAAAAGGAAGTTCAGATATAACCGTTACTGCCGCTGTGAAAGATGAGAACAAACCGACAGTAACGACAGACCTTGACCCAATGTATGCTGAGATAAATAAAATATATCAAGACAGCAGCAGCGAAACAACTCAGGCACCAAAGACAGACACAGATGACTTCGCAGACCACGCAAAAGATTTCCCTGTAGTAACTACACCTGACGGCACAGAACTGCCGATCTCTACAAAGCCTGATAACATGGAAGACTTTATAAACCATGCACAGGAATTCCCCGTGGTAACTACACCCGACGGCAGCCAAAAAACAATTGCTACAAAGCCTATTGTCGATGACCCTGACGGATTTGCAAACTTTGATATATTTGAAAGCCTTTCAAGTCTGAGTTACTCTCCGGATACCTGCGACGGTATTCCCGAATATGTGCTGCTTGCTCCTGACGGAACATGGTATTATATCAATCTGAGTTCCGGCTGGATATGGCGCAAAACGCCCGATCACCAGTGGACTCAGCCTCCTGAAGAAGCATGGCTGACAAAAACGCAGCTGTCTTATCTCAGACAGCATGGCGAAGAAATAGGTATGCGCCTTGACATTTTTGACTGATAACACTATAAAAAAGAAAGCCGTATTCGTAATGAATACGGCTTTTTTGCAGTATATATCAACCGCTTATGATAAGTTTACGCATAAGACACAAGTCAAAAACATCAATTACATTATCCTGACAGAGATCACCGTTTTTCCAGTTTGCAAGTCCGCCGCTGCCGAGAAGGAATTTCTGCACAGCTACAAGATCAGCAACTGTGAATTCTCCGTCACTGTTCACGTCTCCTTTTACGTCCTCAGGACTGCCTATCTCCGACTCGGTAAGTGCGCATTTATATATCTTTATGTTGTCGATACTTCCCTTGAAACAGCTGTCGTCAGAATAGTAAGATTTTCCGAGATAACAGCTCGTTCCCGAACCCATATCAGCTATCTGACCATGTGTCTCTGTTGTGTGCAGCACTTTCCTGCCGTCTAAATACAGCTTCGTATCCGCACCGCTCACAACAAGTGTATAGTTATGCCACTGCGTACCGTCAAGGTCATAAATGAGCTCTGTCTCATCGCGCCACGAATCTGTAGTTGCAGCAAATCTGAACAGTTCCTTTGCAACACGGAAGAACACGTACTTCTCATCATTTTTTCCTGCGGCAAAGGTGAAGAAATTCCCCTCCGACTCAGACTTTATATCCATGCTCACGGTATAGTCACGACAGCCGTCAAGCATACCCAAAGGTAACTCTCCGTATGTATCATCGCTGCCGTCAAGGTACAGTACCTTTCCTTTCTGAGCGTCCTGTTTTACGGAAGCTCCGCCGTTAAGAGAAAGGTTTCCCGTACCGTTTTCAAAATCAATATCCACATAAGGCTTATGCTTTTCAGCAGTACCTACAGGAGTACCGAATACCTTGACCTCATATACTGTAGGAGTATACCAGTTATTGTTGGGATTGTTCTGGAGTGTGGCATTCTGTACATTAAGGCGCACATAACGTGCCTTGCCCGAAAGCATATCACTGTTGAAGCCGTATGTCTTGCTTACGACCTCACTGTTTTTGTCAGTGTGGTCAAGGA
>CAMYYQ010000266.1 GCA_947303535.1 uncultured Ruminococcus sp. | reverse complement strand
ATACCGATCGTTCAGTCGGTATATTATTCATTCTGTGATTATAAAGGCATTACCGCCGCTAAGTTTATCGGACTTGACAATTACAAAGCTCTGATCCACGATAAAACGTTCGGTATAGCTCTCAAAAACGCAATATTTTTCCTCGTTTTCTCTTGTATATCACAGCTTATCGTAGGTCTTTTCTTCGCAGCACTGCTTACAAACATTAAAAAAGGCCGTAATGCTGTCAAGAACATAATCTATCTTCCATGCGTACTTTCTTCAGCAGCACTTGGTCTGATGTGGATGTTCATATTCAGCCCAAAGCTCGGTATCAACCAGCTCCTCGAAAAATGGGGCGTTGAAGAACCACCTCTCTGGCTTATGGATACAAAAGGACATATTACTCTTCCTATGTGGATAATTGCTTTTGTTGCCCTCTGGCAGTATGTAGGTCAGTCTATGATGCTTTATATGGCTCAGATATCAGGTATAAGCAAGTCGCTTATGGAGGCAAGCTATATCGATGGCTGTACAAAGGTAAAGACATTCAGATATATAACACTTCCGCTTATAAAGCCTATGATAGCTACTGCAATGTCACTTAATGCCATTGGCTCGCTTAAATTCTTCGATCTTATATACAACATGACAAAAGGTGGTCCGAACCACAGTACAGAAGTTCTTGCTACTCATCTTTATGAGCAGGGCTTCAAATATAACAAATATGGATATGCAAGTGCCATCGGCGTAGTACTCCTTGTACTCTGTCTTATAGTAACACTGTTTATCAATAAGGTCGTAAAGACTGAACAGTATGAGATGTAAGGAGGTACAGTCACATGAATTCAAAAATAGAAATAGGTGAACGTGCTCCTAAATCCAGAAAAAAAGTCGCACCGATTCATGTATTGATCTATGCATTTCTTATTCTGATATGTATAACATACATTTTCCCTATACTGTGGGTCTTCAATGTATCGTTCAAGACCAATAAGGAAATATTCAGTGCTCCATTTGCACTTCCGAAGGACATAACATTTGACAACTATTCCTTTGCATGGACAGCAGGACGTCTTGGAGTGGCAACATTAAACTCTTTCATTGTGTGCGTTGTTGCTCTTGTATTAAGCATGATAATAGGTTCTATGGCTGCATTCGGCATTGCGCGTATGCGCTGGAAGGGTGCAAAGCTTGCCATGACTTATTTCCTTACAGGTATGATGATACCTGTACACTGCGTACTTATCCCGCTTTTCACAAGATTTGCAAATTTGCATCTTTCAAACACTCTTACAGGAATTATAATTCCTTATCTTACATTCTCACTTCCGATAACTATATTCATTATGACGGGCTTCTTCAAGGGACTTCCTAATGAACTTATCGAGTGCGCTTGTATGGAGGGCGCGAATATCTTCCAGATATTCTTCAAAATATGCCTGCCGCTTGGCAGAACAGGCCTTTTCGTAACAGGACTTATGACATTTATCGGCAACTGGAACGAACTTCTTGTGGCAATGGTATTCATTTCCGATGAATCCAAGAAGACCCTGCCAGTAGCACTTTCAAAGTTCGTTGGACCTCATGCTACTAACTATTCGCAGATGTTTGCGGCTATAGTTATCGCGATCATACCTACTATAATTGTTTACTGTGCATTTTCAAACAAGATCGTTGACGGTCTGACCGCAGGTGCTGTAAAGGGCTGATACTGGTATATGCATGAGATGTTTCTCTGATAGAGAGAAGAAAGCAGTATATACTGACATAAAATTTGAATTTAAATATTGCATTTATGGGAATATTAAAGAAGCATACTGTTACTTTTAGCATTGATTTATATATGCAGAATAGATCATTTAAAACGGACGGCTTATGCTATTAATGATGACATAAATATGATCTGGAGTGTAAGCTATGAAAGCAAAAATAACTATCAATCCTATGGATACTATCGGTGATATTGATCCGAGGATATATGGCTCATTTATTGAGCATCTTGGCCGTGCAGTCTACGGCGGCATCTATGATCCGTCACATGAAAGCGCTGATGATATGGGCTTCCGTAAGGACGTGCTTGAGCTTATAAAGTCGCTGAATGTACCTGTTGTACGCTACCCCGGCGGAAATTTTGTTTCCAACTACAAATGGGAGGACGGAACAGGTGACAGATCAAAACGTCCGCGAAAGTGAGAGCTCGCCTGGAACAGCATCGAGACCAACGAAATTGGCATTGATGAGTTTCAGGAAGGGGCTAAGCGTTCAGGCACTGAAATAATGATGACAGTGAATCTTGGTACGCGAGGTGCTGTCGAGGCAAGTAATCTTGTTGAGTACTGCAACCTCGACACGGATACATATTATGCTCAAATGCGCCGAAAAAACGGCTTCAGCAAACCATTCGGCATAAAAGTGTGGTGCCTTGGAAACGAGATGGACGGTGATTGGCAGATAGGTCATAAAACTGCACAGGAATATGCTCGTCTCGCCTGTGAGACCGCAAAGCTTATGAAGCTGACTGATCCTACGATCGAGCTTGTAGCTTGCGGAAGTTCAGGTCCGCTTATGCCGACATTCGGCGAATGGGAACGTACAGTTCTGCGCGAGTGCTACGATCATGTTGACTATGTTTCTATGCACAGCTATTATGGTAATCCCGAAAATGACACCTCGGATTATCTTGCATCGTCAATGGATATGGAGCAGTTTATAATAGATACTGCAAAAATATGCGATGAGATAAAGGCAGAGAAGAAGTCCGATAAGGATATTATGCTTTCATTTGATGAGTGGAATATATGGTTCCACAGCAATGAACAGGATAAGAAAATAGAACACTGGCAGGTAGCTCCGCCGCTTTTAGAGGATATCTATAATGTTGAGGACGCACTTGTAGTAGGCTGTCTGCTAATCACATTACTGCGTCATTGCGACAGAGTAAAGATCGCTTGTCTCGCACAGCTTGTCAATGTAATTGCACCTATAATGACCGAGACAGGCGGCAGGTCGTGGGTACAGACTATTTTTTATCCATTTCTCCATTGCTCTGTCAACGGTAGAGGAAAGGCTTTGCATACAGTCTGTGAATGTGGTACATATGATACAATTAAGCATAACAATGTGCCATATATCGAGTGTATCACAGTTGATAACGGAAATGGCATCACACTGTTTGCTGTCAACCGCTCGGGTGATGAGAGTTGTGAACTTGAACTCAGCGGATTTGATGGCTATGAACTGGCATCACATACAGTTCTTACAAACGGTGATATGAAGCGCTGCAACAGTGCAGATGAGCCTGATGCTATCTCTCCTGTTCAACAGGAGATAA
>CAMYYQ010000265.1 GCA_947303535.1 uncultured Ruminococcus sp. | reverse complement strand
GCCGAAGTTCAGACGCTGGTATTTCAGCCATTATCAGAAGATAATGTACTGGTCAAGAATGATACTTTACGGTATATTCCTGCTTGCGATAATAACTGACGGTGAGCTTTCTCTCATAGGTTTCCTGTCTGATCTTTGGGCAAAACTTTTTGGTAAGCTTATCTTCTTCCACCTTGATTTTTCAAAGATGACCGATAAGATTCTGAGGTATATCTTTAGATTTGAACTGGTATTGGATTAATAGTTCGGAGAGTGTATGGAAAGTATATCATTTAAGCTTGAGGTCTTTGAAGGACCTCTCGACCTGCTTCTCAGCCTTATCGCAAAGCATAAGCTGAACATATGCGATATCGAGATATCAAAGCTGCTGGAGCAGTACCTTATCTATATAGATCAGGCGCATGAGCAGAATTTAGAGCTTGCAGGAGAATTCCTTGAGATGGCTGCAAGACTCATATATATTAAGACTGCCTCGCTTCTGCCTCAGCCCGAGGAGGCTGAACAGATGAAGCGTGAACTTGAAGGTGCGCTCATTGAGTATTCGCTTTGCAAGATAGCTGCACAAAAGCTTGCAGAGGCTTTCGTGGGCGGAGATATCTTTGTCCGCAGCCCTATGAAGATAAAGGCAGATATGACTTATACCCTTGTGCATGAGCCAGAGAGACTTGCAATTGCTTACAGTGCGATCTCGCTTAAAAATATCAAGTCCGAGCACGCAAAGCTCCACGTTGAGAATAAGATCAATTCCGTGGTAAAGCGCCGCATCGTTTCGGTAATGACAAAGGTCGTGCATATCCTCAGACAGCTCTATGAGTCGGGTGAGGTATATATGGACAGGCTTTATGACGGAGTCACCGACCGCTCGGCAAGAGTTGCTACTTTCCTTGCAGTTCTTGAGCTTACAAGACACGGACGCATTACCATAAGCGACGACAATATGAAAATATTCTTCAAAGAAAAACAGAACGGAGTGAGAAAAACTTGGAGATCAAGGAAAAGCTCGGAGCAATAGAAGCTATCCTGTTCGCAAGCGGCGAACCTATTGAAATATATCGTCTTTCCGAGGCAAGCGGCGTTGACGCAGGCACACTCCCGTCCATGATACGACTTCTCAATGAGAGATACGATGACTACGGCAGCGGTATCTGCATAAAGAAATTTGACAGCAGCTACCAGATGTGTACCCGTGAGGAATACGCTCCGCAGGTCCGTGCCGCTCTTGAGACAAAAAGATCTGCACCGCTTTCAAATGCCGCTATGGAGGCATTAACAATAATCGCGTACAATCAGCCTGTTTCAAAGGGCTTTGTTGAAAACGTCCGCGGTATAGACAGTTCTTCCGTTATCAACAACCTTGTGGAAAAGGGGCTCGTTGAAGAAGCAGGAAGACTTGATGTACCCGGAAAGCCTATAGTATACAGGACTACTTCTGTGTTCCTGAGAAGCTTCGGACTCAGTTCAACAGCCGATCTTCCGCCTTTACCGGGGCAGAGTGATCTTGTACTGGAGACCGAGGACGAATTTATCGCAAGAGAAACAGCTGAGTCACAGCAAAATACTGAATAATAACGAAAGGAGCGGCAGGAATGATCGTACTAAAAATTCTGCTGTATATACTTCTTGCCGTTTTGGGCATTATCCTCATAGTTCTCATAACTCCCGCAGGAGGAGAGTTCAGCTATATCGACGGAAAGTTCACATATAAGGTCAAACTGTGGATATTTGATATAATGAACTCAGAGGGCGGCGGTCTTTACGGCTGGTGGAAAAAGCGCAAAGCAAAGAAAAAGGACAAACCTAAAAAGCCGAAGAAACCCAAAAAGCCCAAGCCTGTCAAGGACAAAAAGCCAAAGAAGAAAAAAGAACGGGAAAAGTATGAATGGGAAAAGGAGCTTGATGATATCCCTGTAAACGATCCCGCGGCTGAAATTACGACAGAGGGAGATAATTCCTCAGAGACAGTCAGTGAAAGCACTACAGGCAATACTGGATCGGATACTGAGTCTGTTTCGGAAGCTGTCGGCAATGATGTGAAGAAAAAGAAACCGAAGCACAAAAAGGACGAAGCTATTGACGATGATCCTTTTGATGATGAGGAAGATGAGGATAAGGCTGAGGACGATGAAAAGAGTTCGATCGGCGACAAGATAGAGAAATTATTAGGCATATGGGAGAGCGCACAGCGCCCTATGCTGAAAATATTCAAGGGCTTCAAGCTACGTGATCTTTATATCGACTTTGAGATAGCCGATGAGGACGCCTGCGACTGTGCTCTTAAATACGGAAAGTATTCAGCTCTTATCTACAATGGCATCGCATTTTTCAGCGAGCTGTTCACAGTAAGGCTGAAGACCATAGATGTAAGACCTGCTTTCGGAGTCTCAAAGGGACGCTGGGACGCAGCAGGAAAGCTTTATTTCCGACTCGGAACAATGGTTATTGCAGGAGCATGGTTCCTGATAACATATATTTTCAGAACATTCTTACCTGAAAAACTAAGAAAACGTAAAATGAAAAAATCCGCCGCAAGGCAGAAGTGAGGTATATAACATGAGTGCAAACAAAACACCGGTAAGTGATCTTTTAGGTATTTCAATTGAAAAGATAAAGGAAATGGCAGACGTTAATGCCATTATCGGCGAGCCTATAAAGCTTCCCGACGGAACTACGATAATCCCTGTATCTAAGGTAAGCTATGGCTTTGCTTCAGGCGGCTCTGATCTTCCTTCAAAGTATGACAAGGATCTTTTCGGAGGCGGAGCAGGTGCAGGCGTATCAATAAAGCCTGAGGGATTTCTTGTTATCTCTCCTGACGGAGCTGCTAAAATGGTAAGCATGGAAGGTTCAAGCGATCCTATCAGCAGTGCTATCGAGAAAGCACCTATGGTCATCGAAAAGATAAGCGGCTTTATCAACAAGAAGAAAAAAGGCGGCGAAGAAGTGGAAGCAGACGGCATAACAGACGAGTCTGTTTCTCTCAACTGAGAATAATCAGATCTTTTTCGGCATATCCTTTAGCATGAAGTATATTATGCGGAGGTATGCCTATGAAAAGGTCGATAGCTGTTTTTTCGGCATTTATAATAACGGCAGTAAGTGTACGATGCTGTATTTCCCATGCAGCTGCCGAGCCTGAGATATCGGCAAGGGCGGCGGTGCTTATCTCAGCCGATACAGGCGAGGTAGTATACACTAAGAACTGCACGGAAAAGCTGCCTATGGCAAGCACCACAAAGATAATGACGACTCTGCTCTGCCTTGAAAGCGGCGGACTTTACGATGAATTCGTGGTCGACAGCGATGCCATAAAGGTTGAAGGTTCATCAATGGGCTTGCAGGAAGGGGAT
>CAMYYQ010000264.1 GCA_947303535.1 uncultured Ruminococcus sp. | reverse complement strand
AGAGTAGGTAACTCCCTCAAGAACAGCGCGGAGCATATCCTTTCTTGTATGTATGGCTGAAAGGCCGAAGAATACGCCTCTTGCGTCGGGATCAAGGTGAGGAGTTCTCTCGCCCATGAGGTAAGGCAGATAGAGAAGTCTGTTTGCACCTACGGGAACTGTCTCAGCCTGCTTGTCCATGAGGTAGTACTCGTCAACGCCCATGAGCTTTGCAGTCTCCTTCTCAGTCATGCAGAAATTGTCTCTGAACCACTTGAGTGAAAGACCTGCGCCCTGTGTAACGCCCATAACGTGCCATGTATTAGGAACAGCAGCACAGCAGGTGTGAACTCTGCCCTTCTTGTCGATAGATATATTTGAAGTATGTGCAAATACAACGCCTGAAGTACCGATAGTTGTGAAAGCCTTTCCGTCCTCAACAACACCTGTACCAACAGCAGCAGCAGCATTGTCTCCTGCGCCGCCTACTACGATAGTACCCTCGCAGAGACCAAGTGTCTCAGCCATTTTCTTTGTAAGAGTACCTGTTACCTCACAGCTCTCATGTACCTTGCCAAGCCAGCTCTTGTCTATCTCAAATGCGCTGAGAAGCTCGTCCGACCACTTACGGTTCGGAACGTCAAGAAGCTGCATACCTGAAGCATCTGATACTTCTGTAGCATACTCGCCTGTAAGGATAAATCTGAGGTAATCCTTTGGAAGAAGGATATGAGCTACCTTTGAGTATATCTCAGGCTCATTGTTCTTTACCCAAAGGATCTTTGCAGCTGTCCAGCCTGTGAGGGCAGGGTTGGCAGTTATCTCAACGAGCTTTTCTCTGCCGACGATACGGTTCATTTCCTCGACCTCGGCAGCTGTTCTCTGATCGCACCATATTATAGAACGGCGAAGCACATTATTGTCCTTGTCAAGCATTACAAGTCCATGCATCTGTCCTGAAATACCGATGCCCTTGACATCTTCCTTCTTAACTCCGCTCTTAGCCATTACAGCCTTGATAGTATCCACCATTGCGTTTGCCCAGTCCGCAGGTTCCTGTTCAGCATAGCCGTTCTTAGGCTGATACATGGGGTATTCGATGGTCTTTGAAGCGATAACGCTTCCCTTTTCGTCAAAAATGACTGTTTTTGTACCGCTTGTACCGCAGTCAACTCCGATTATGTATGCCATATTTTAGCAACTCCTTTTATATATTTCAGGGACACAGCCCTGCATTATTCTATAAATTATAATATCTTATGCGGGGAAATTTTTCAAGACCTTTTTTGCTCATTTTTTTACATTCTGCGCTTCTTTTGCGGACTTATATATATTACCGTAAACAGAAAGCGTTGCAGGTCATTTTCAGATATTTGCCCGCAACGCCTTGATCGTTAACTGTTAATTGAAAAGCTCTACAGAGATACGTCTTGAATCAACGTCGTAGAAGTCCTCAAGCTCTGCCACATAGTAGCGGAAAACCGTCTTGTTCTCAGCCACTGTTATCCTCTCCGGAGCAGCAGCTTCTGTATTTTCGGTCTCTTCTGTCTGTTCTTCATCTTCGTCCTTCTTGACATCGCGGTAAACAGTAATTGACATTACATCTCCGCTGTCAGATACACCAAGAGATTTGAGCTGCTCATCTGTAAGGGTATTGAGCATTACAGTATGGCTCTTCTTTACGTTGAAATAGGTGATACCTGTAGCAGTATCTACCTGCTCGCGATTGAACTGTCTGAGACCGTCTGCACTGAGTTCATTGAAGTAAACTCTCTTGCCGTGTTCGCCGTCTATCTCTTCAAGCAGCTCGGCAGAAGGTTCCTTGATGTAGTATCTTCCGTCAGTTTCTCTTCCGATGCCGTAGAAATCAAGCTGTTCATCGGTAAGGGTATCCATGAAAACAGGATCTACATCAGAAGCTGTAAGACCTATAGCAAACTTACGGCTTGCTGAAAGATTAGTGAGCTGGAGCTTATTATCGTAGGTATATCCAAGCTTTTCAAGCTCGGCATCTGTAACAGTTACCTCTATCTTGTCGGAAATAGAGTTAAGATGATCTGTTATCTGCTGGCGGTTCTCTGTTGACCAGCTTACCTGTATCTCGTCATCAGACGGTCTGTCGAGGAATACTACGCGCTCCATATTTTTAAGTGTAAATGTAGCGAAAGCATACTTGACATCGGCAGTATTAGGCTCTACATAAATAGCTGTGCTTCCGTTTGAAGTATCAACGCTGTTAACTATCCTGTATCTGTAGTCGCCTGACGGTGAAACGCCGTTTCCTACCTCTGTCTCCTTGGCAGGAGATACAAAGAACGATGTAAACAGGAAATAGCCCAGTGCACCGAAAATGTACATGAGAAGAATAATGGTGGCAAGAGCAGTCTTAACGCCCTCTCCTGCGCCCGAGAGCAGCAGTATCACTATTCCCACGACGATTATCGGGATTATAAGCCCCCATTCGCCGAAATACAGCAACACCACAGGCAGCATTGCAGGAAGTATGATAAAGCTTGATATTCGAGTAAGTATCTGATGTCTCGTATAGAGCATTATTATAAGCGCCGCAAGGGAAACACCTGTTATTGACAGGCACAGTGAAGTGCGCTGCTGTACGTGGATATCGTAAAATATAGAGTAATAGCAAAGCTTGCATACAAAAAAGGTATATATTACACTGACTATGGCTATGACTCTTTTAGTCCAGACATTTGCAAATATTTTTTTCATTATTGCCTCCGAATAATCATTATCTATATGTAAAAGCTATGCGGCTGAAAGTCACACACAGTATATTATACCATTTTTCTTCTCAGGTTACAAGATGTTTTTTAAATTTTTTCTGAAAAACTTCTGCTTTACAAAAGTCCGCAATAATTGTATAATATATATAGCAAGAAATGAAAGGAAAAAACGCAATGACCGAAAAACTCAAAAGTATACAGCCTTACCGCTGGATATTCATTATCCTGGCTATAGCCGTAATGATAACGATATTCATATTCTCAGCTCAGGACGCACATAAGTCATCAAATACCAGCAGCAAGCTCACAAAGGTCGCCGTAAAGATATACTACAGTGATTATAACAGCCAGCCGCCCGCAGTACAGCAGAAAATGTGGAGCAAGACTTCCTTTGCAGTCAGAAAAGCCGCTCATTTTTCCATATATACTCTACTCGGCTTCTGTCTTTCTTTTGCAGCAGGAAAAAGAAAGCTCTTCACACTGAAGAGCCTCGGAGTCGTATTATTCGGTTTCATATATGCAGCTTCCGATGAATTCCACCAGAAATTCGTAAAGGGACGCTCCTGTGAATTCCGCGATATGATGATAGATACAGGGCTTTTCCACATCAGAAGCGCCGTGAAAAAGT
>CAMYYQ010000263.1 GCA_947303535.1 uncultured Ruminococcus sp. | reverse complement strand
CATAAATGGATAAAAATGTATGATGAAAATAAATATACTGAAAAAAGAAGATATAACGCCTCTCCTTGACGAAGTTGAGCCCGACGTCATCTACCATCTGGCGGCGCAGAGCTCCGTTGCGGTATCATGGAAAAAGCCGCATCTCACCGCCGAGATCAACGTAGTGGGCACAATAAACGTGCTGGAAGCCATGCGTGAAGCCAAAAAGCAGGACTCAAGGATCATACTCATAGGCTCGGGAGAGGAATACGGCTATATCCGCGAGGGTGCCTGTCCGCTGACAGAGGCGGAGCCCCTCAATCCCGGCAATATCTACGCCGCAACAAAGGCCTGTCAGGGTATGCTGGGCGAGATATACGCAAGAGCCTATAAAATGGATATCATCATGGTACGCGCCTTCAACCACTCGGGTCCCGCACAGAGCGAGATATTCGTCATATCCGACTTCTGCCGCCAGATCGCGGAGATAGAAAAGGGTATGAGAGAGCCTGTGATGAAGGTGGGCAACCTTTCGGCAAGGCGTGATTTCACCGACGTCCGCGACGTTGTGAGAGCCTACAGGCTGCTGGGCGAAAAGGGCGTCAGCGGAGCTGTCTACAACGTGGGCAGAGGCAGAGCCGTGGATATTCGGTTCATACTGGATACGGCGCTGTCCTTCGCAAACCGCTCGATAGAGGTCACTCAGGATCCCGCAAGGATGAGAGCCTCGGATATCCCCCTCATAGAGCCCGACGTTTCGCGCATAGCCGCAGATACGGGCTGGTCGGCGGAGATATCCATGGAGCAGACCATAGAGGATACGCTGAACTACTGGCGGAAGAAGCTCATGTCCGCAGATATGTGACACACTGACAGAAGGAGTGATGGAATTGTCCGATATGAAGCTTACAAAGGAAAAAATGCTGACCTTTACGGGTCACGAGAAGGTAGGCACCTTCAAGGCAGGCGAAAAGCTGATGGATTTCGGCGAAAAGCAGAACGCCGCCAACGAGGCTCTTGCCGCAAATCTGAACGACCTTATCAAGAGAGTATGCGCTCTGGAGGACAAACAGCTCCAGAACGAGGATATCATGCGCCGCATAGCCAACGAGCTTGCAGGCCTGAAGAAAGAGCTGGACAGAGTAAGGCTCACGGAGAAACTCAACTCGGGAGCCATAGAGCGTCTCGACCGTGCTATAAAACTGGCCGAGGGCGACGGAAAATAATGAGATTTTTCCTGTGAAATTTTTCTCAAAGTCTTGACAATAAGTCATTTTTGTTATATTATATAAAAGTGTGGACAGGGTATGCCCCGCAGCTTGAAAAAGTCCGTCGGACCCATATCTGTGCCTCATCAAGACTGGATCAACGGAGATTTGTGTAATTGCAGTCTCCGTTTTATTATTATGGCGTAAAAGCCCTGCTGAAAGAAGGTGTTATCATGGCAGAAGAGCTAATGGAACAGCTGGATAATCATACCGCGTTCACGATACCTTTATTCGGCGGTATCCCCGTTCCTGATTCCTGTGTGGTAACTTGGATAATAATAGCGGTACTGGTACTGCTGTCCATAATATTAACAAGAAAGCTGAAAAAGGTCCCCACAGGCTCACAGTGTGTACTTGAAACTTTTATGGACTTCCTCGACAACTTCTTTACGGGAATACTCGGAGAAAAGGGAAAGAAATACGTTCCCATACTTGAGACCTTCATCATTTACATAGGTTTTTCAAATATCATCGGTGTATTCGGCTTCGTGCCGCCTACAAAGGACATAAATGTAACGGCTGCCCTTGCAGGTATGGCTATCATACTTGTACAGACTTCGTTCATTGTTGAAAAAGGTCCTGTCAAATGGCTGAAAAGCTTCCTTAACCCTATAAATCTGCTGGACCTTGTGACACGTCCGCTGTCGCTGTGTATGCGACTTTTCGGTAACGTTCTCGGTGCATTCGTAGTTATGGAGCTTATCAAGCACTGTGTACCGGGCGGTGTGCCTGTTATTGCAAGCGGATACTTCGATCTTTTTGACGGACTGCTTCAGGCATACGTATTTGCGTTCCTCACCTCGCTGTATATGGCAGAGGCATTAGAGGAAGAAGAAAAATGATAACAACTTCACGGAGGTAAATAAATATGGGAATAATCGCATTAGGCGCAGCTGTTGCCGTTCTTACAGGCGCAGGCGCAGGAATCGGTATAGGACTTGCTACTGCTAAGGCTACAGAGTCTATCGCTCGTCAGCCCGAAGCTAAGGGAGATATCAGAACTGCTCTCCTGCTGGGCTGTGCCCTCGCAGAAGCTACCGCTATCTACGGCTTCGTTATAGCACTCCTTATTATCCTTTCACTCGGAAACAAGTAAGCAGTTATTTATTGGAGGTATATTAAAATGGGAATAATCGCATTAGGCGCTGCTGTTGCCGTTCTTACTGGCGCAGGCGCAGGTATTGGTATAGGACTTGCAACCGCAAAGGCTACTGAATCAATCGCTCGTCAGCCCGAGGCTAAAGGCGATATCAGAACTGCTCTCCTGCTGGGCTGCGCCCTCGCAGAAGCTACCGCTATCTACGGTTTCGTTATCGCACTCCTTATTATCCTTTCACTTGGCAACAAGTAAAACGCAGCAAAATTCACATAAGGAGGGCAAATAATGCTTGATTTTTCATTCTGGAGCATTTTCTGGGCTGTTTTCAATACAGTATTGCTGTTCGTCCTGCTCAGGATATTCCTTTTCAAACCTTTAAATAAAATAAAAGCAGATCGTACCCGTACTATACAGGATAACCTTGATTCTGCCGAAAAAGCAAAGACTGAGGCTGAGGAGCTCCGTCAGCAGTATGAGAACTCTATCAGCGATGCCAAGGAAAAGGCTGACCAGATACTCATAAAAGCGCGTGAGGACGCTGAGGCTGAACGTTCAGCCATTATAAAGAAATCACAGGACGAAGCAGAAAAGATAATCGCAGATGCTGACAAGTCTATCGAAAACGAGAGAAAGCGCGTTCTCCGTCAGGCACAGTCCGAGATCGCAGATCTTGCCATAGAAGCTGCTTCAAAGATCATCGGTGAAAATGTTGACGACGAAAAGAACCGCCGCCTTGTAGATAAGTTCCTTTCCGAAGAGGAGGGCATAAAATGAAAGACACAGACAGAGAGTTCCTGAAAGAGCTTGTCCGTCTTGATGTTTCTCAGACAGACTGCTCCAATACCAGAAAGATCCTCGAGACCTGCGGCGACGTGGGAGATACACTGGCTAATCCCCTTGTTACCCACGACGAAAAGCGCGGTATCATAAATAAACTCTTCCCGAGTCCATGCACAAGTTCCTGCTCAATGTTGTCCGCGGAGGCGCCATCGAACGCCTTGAGGAGATACTTGACGAGT
>CAMYYQ010000262.1 GCA_947303535.1 uncultured Ruminococcus sp. | reverse complement strand
CAGCCGCTGCATGATCTTTCCCCTATAATTGCTGCAAGAATATGCTCAGGAGAAGCTTTTTTGCCGCTTGATGCAGATGCAGACAGATATGCTTTTTCAAGTATCCGTTTTGTTGCAGTAGTAAAGAAACGCTGATTAAGTACGGATGGAGTTCCCTGACCTACCATACTGATTATTTCACTGCGCAGTTCATCGAATGTTATGCCACATTCAATAAGAATTTCAGCTGCTTCTGTGTTTCCCTCTCCTGCTATAGAAAGAAGGATATGCTCGCTTCCGACATAAGTATGCCCCAATTCAGAAGCATACTCTATAGCTTCCTCGATTATCAAAACTGCTTTCTTCGTGAATTTTTCATTATTTATCATATTGTTTACCTCCTTATTGCTCTGAATATATTATGCCACTTTTTTCATGCGATAAGTGTCGAAATAAATGTCCTTACTAAAACTGTAACACTTTTTTTAGTTTGACATATTATGTACTATGAAGCGTAGATAAACCGCTTTAAATACATCATTCAAAGGAGAAAATCAATATGTGTAATTCATGCTTCGGAGGAAACAACTGCTGGTGCATTATTCTCTTAGTACTTCTCGTTATCATTCTCTTTTCAGGCTGCGGCAATAATGGCTGTGACTGCGGCAATAACGGCGGCTGCGGTTGTGGCTGTTAAAAAACACAAAAGGGACTGCAATGCAGTCCCTTTAATTTTATTATTCAGCTTTAAGCAGTTTATTTCTTCTGTTTGTAAGCAGCGGCTGTGTTCCGTTTAAAACACAGTCAGCTGTAACAGTTACCTTTGCAATACTTCCGTCAGACGGAACAGTAAACATGGTATTCATAAGGATAGATTCAATGATGGAACGAAGTCCGCGGGCACCTGTTTTCTGAGCAATAGCCTTCTTAGCTATCTCAATAAGTGCATCTTCCTCTACCTCAAGCTCTATATCATCATAATCAAAAAGCTTCTTATACTGCTTGATAAGCGCGTTCTTAGGCTCAGTAAGTATTCTTACAAGTGATGCCTCGTCAAGCTCTTCAAGAACAGATATAACCGGAAGACGTCCCACAAATTCAGGTACCATACCAAATTTAACAAGGTCTTTCGGTACAACCTTCTTAAAGATATTATCCTCTTCCTTATGAGTCTTTATCTCTCCGCCAAAGCCGATAGGAGCTTTACCGATACGCTTCTGTATCTGCTTTTCAAGTCCGTCAAACGCACCGCCGCAGATAAAGAGGATATTCTTGGTATTTATCTGGATAACTTCCTGATTAGGATGCTTTCTTCCGCCCTGTGGAGGAACGTTTGAAACAGTACCCTCAATGATCTTGAGAAGTGCCTGCTGAACGCCTTCACCGCTTACATCACGGGTCAAAGATGTATTTTCAGACTTTCTTGCTATCTTATCTATCTCATCGATATAAATAATGCCTCTTTCAGCAGCTTTTATATCAAAATCAGCAGCCTGTATAAGTCTGAGAAGTACATTTTCAACGTCATCACCAACGTAACCTGCTTCTGTAATAGTTGTAGCATCTGCAATTGCAAACGGAACATTCAGAAGCTTGGCAAGAGTCTGTGCAAGAAAGGTCTTTCCGACACCTGTAGGTCCGAGAAGGAGCACATTGCTCTTCTGAAGCTCTACGCCGTCGCTGTCGGAGAAATCCTTTTCATTTTCCTGACTCATTATTCTCTTGTAATGATTATAAACAGCTACAGCCAGTGATTTTTTAGCATCGTCCTGTCCGATAACATATTCATCAAGAAATGCCTTTATCTCAACAGGCTTCATAAGCTTTATTGAAGAAACATCACCCTCGCTATCAGATTTTGAAGCTTTTCTGTGTGCTTTGGCTACTCCCGAACCATAGAGCATTTCGTAGCAGTAAGTTACGCACTCGTCACATATATTAGATGAACCTGCAGAAAACATACTGCGTACTCTGTTTTCACCCTTTCCGCAGAAGCTGCACGATTTAAACGTTTCAGCCATTTAATTCCCCTACCTTTTTGTGATTACTTTATCTATAAGACCAAATTCAAGTGCTTCCTGAGCAGTCATGTAATTATCTCTTTCACAGGCAGTGTGCATCTCTTCGACGCTCTTGCCTGAATTTTCAGCCATAATGCTCTCAAGGCGATCTCTTGTACGCTCAAGATTCTTAGCGTGTATCATAATATCTGTCTGCTGACCGCCAAGTCCGCCGCCAATAAGAGGCTGGTGGATCATGATCTCGCTGTTAGGAAGGGCGATCCTCTTGCCCTTTGCACCCGATGAAAGCAGGAATGCTCCCATTGAAGCAGCCATACCGATACAAATAGTAGATACATCACACTTGATATAGTTCATTGTATCGTATATTGCCATACCGGCAGTAACAGAACCTCCGGGGCTGTTTATATATAATGAAATGTCCTTTTCTGAATCCTGGCTTTCAAGATAAAGGAGCTGTGCTACAACTACACTTGCAGTCGCATCGCTTACCTGATCTGAAAGCATTATTATTCTGTCATTGAGCAGGCGCGAGTATATATCATAGGATCTTTCTCCTCTGCTTGTCTGTTCAACAACGTAAGGTACTAATACGCTCATAGTTCATCGCCCTTTCTTTTAAAAACAGTTGTCCCACAAGAAAGCTGCGGGACAACATCATTTACTATAATTATTTGTCGAAAAGAGTATTATTCAGCCTTTTCTTCAGCAGAAGTGTTATCTACAACAGCATTTTCCTTTACAAACTCAACAGCCTTCTGAACTCTGAGGTCTGTAGTGTATTCATCAACAGGGATAAATCTCTTTACAGTCTCAACGTCAATGTTGTTTGCTGCAGCGATCTCACCGAAACCGTTATTTAACTCTTCTTCAGTTACTTCGATATTTTCTAGCTCAGCGATCTTCTCAAGAGCAAGTCTGAGCTTAACTTCGCTTACAGCTCTGTCTCTGTATGTCTCTCTGAATGAATCCATATCCATACCTGTGTACTGGAAGTAAAGCTTGAGATCCATACCCTGTGAACGGAGCTGCTGCTCAAAGTTTCTCATAAGAGCATCTATTCTCTGCTCGTACATACAATTCGGGATAGGAGCATCGACCTTCTCGATAAGAGCAGCCATAATAGCATTCTCAAAGTTAGAGTCTGCCTGCTGAGCAGCTGCGTCCTCGAGCTTAGTCTTGATATCGTCCTTATATTCTGCAACTGTCTCAAACTCTGTTGCATCCTTTACGAGATCATCGTTGATCTCAGGGAGCTCTTCATAGCTGATAGCCTTGAGCTTGCACTTGAATGTAGCGTCCTTGCCTGCGTAGTCAGCCATCTGATAATCCTCAGGGAACTTAACGTTTACGTCGAACTCGTCGCCG
>CAMYYQ010000261.1 GCA_947303535.1 uncultured Ruminococcus sp. | reverse complement strand
GTTGCTGAATACATTATAATATTCTATGTGAGCCTCTGCCTTGCCGATGGGGAAAATGCTGTCATTGGTGACCACCAGCTGAACAGGGAAGTCCTTGTTCTTGGGCACGTTCTTGTCCTTGACGGCGAACTCCACAGTAATATTACGTTTGGCGATATAGGTTATTATGAACATTATAACAGGCAGTGCCGCTATGATTATGAGCAGTATGAGTGAAAAATCCCAGACATAAAGAACATAGAAGCACAGACATACTATTATAAGTATAATAAACAGAATTTTTGTCAGAATCATGATACAGCCTTATTTTTCACCGATACCGGGGACGGGAACGGTCTTCAGTATCTCGGTTATGATATCCGATGCGCTTGTATCGGAAAGCTTTGCCTTTGAGTTGAGCATGATCCTGTGCTCGAATACATCGTTGCATATATAAGAGATATCCTCGGGGATAACATAGTCTCTTCCCATAGCTACCGCAATACCCTTTGAGAGCTGCATGAGCGCCAGAGTGCCTCTGGGGCTGACGCCGAGCTTGAGCATGGGGTGCTTTCTTGTAGCAGCCGAAAGAGAAACTATGTACTCATAAATCCTGTCGTCAACATAAATGCCGGAAATATACTCCTGAAGCTCTGTAATGAACGAAGCGTCCGCGACAGGCTGTACGCTTTCGAGGGGGTTATCGTTGTGCTTAGCCTTCAGGATAGTTACCTCGCCGTCGAAATCAGGATAGCCCATGCTGAGCTTTATCATAAAACGGTCCAGCTGAGAATCGGGAAGGTTATGAGTACCTGCGGATCCGATGGGGTTCTGGGTAGCTATAACGGTGTAAGGCTCGGGGAGCTTGTATGTGTTGCCGTCAACAGTAATGCTCTTTTCCTCCATGAGCTCCAGAAGAGCAGACTGAGTCTTGCTGGAGGTACGGTTTATCTCGTCGGCGAGGAAGAGATTGCAGAATGCAACACCTGGACGGAACTCGAACTTTCCGTTGCTCTTGTTGTAAACAGAAAAACCGGTTACGTCTGAGGGGAGGACATCGGGCGTGAACTGCATACGGTTATGCTCAAGAGAAAGAGCTTTTGAAAATGCAAGAGCAAGAGTGGTCTTGCCCACGCCGGGGATATCCTCGATGAGGATGTGGCCCTTGCGCAGCATAGCGAGAAGAGCCTTGATGATGATCGCGTCCTTGCCTATGACGGCTTTTTTAACCTCGGCAATGACTGAATTGATTTGATTTGTATAATACGTCTTGTTCATATTGCTACTCCTGTAAATTTTGTTTATACTATTATATTATAACATTAACGGCTGATTATTGCAATAGCTATCTGTATTTTTGCAATATGCCTATGTAATTATTCAGTTACTTTTTTTGCACTTGAATCCCTTTGTCGGGAAATGAGATATTAACGATAAATAGGCATTTTGTATCGGCGGAACCCTTGTGTGGGTGCTGCCCGATGTTACTATTTTGTAATAAATTGATGTTAAAAAAGATACCGCGTTAACTGCGCGTTCATATTTAAGACATAAAAAAGCCATCTAAACTGTGCAGATTTACTTCGGCGTCGCGATTTATGTGGAAAAAACAAGCCACAAAATGGAAAAAATCCTGAAAGTATTGATATTTCGTAGGATATGTGTTATCATATCATCAGCCCGAAAAAAAGAAATACTTTTTCAGGAAAGGATGAGTTGATGGGTAATCTCAGAGCCGCAGCGTTAGCTTGCGGAGTAGTTGCTTCAGTTCTGGGCGGAGGTTTCGGAGTTGCATATCTTACTTCTTCAACCGTAAGCACAGCTGATCTCGTTACTGAGGAAAACGCAGACGACCCTGTCGTCCCCAGTTTTGCCGCTTCAACAGCCGCTAATACTACATTTGCTGCTGATAACGAGAAGTCTACTACATATAACAGAACAACCACCAAGAAATCTTATACAGCCGAAAATACAACGGCTGCCAGCACATTCTCAGTGTACAAGCAGGAAGGCACAACTTCCGTGTACAGTACAGAGGCCGCTACAGCAGCTTCACAGATTTCAAGATCGGTGCCAGCACCGGCTCACGCGCCGGCTGCACTTACACAGCCTTCAACACAGGCCACCACAGCGGCAAAGATCGTCGCTAAGGTAACATCTTCAGCGCCTGCAAAGGCTGCAAGCACGGCTACACAGCCTGCTGCAACAACGACGACAACTATCGCTACGACAACAACGACCACCACGATCGTGACAACTACAACAGCAGTTGAGACTACAGAAGCTGCTCCCGAAACGACCACCGCATACGTCGAAGTAGTGGAAGAGCCTGTAGTAACAGATGTTGAAGTAGTTTCCGAGAATGAGTCACTGCCTATTACCGATGAGGAGTATATCATGCTCTGTAACGCAGTCGCACACGAAGCAGGCTGCAATTGGATAAGCACTACTGACAAGGCGTATGTCGTAGAGGTGATCATGAATAGAGTTAATTCACCAAGATTCCCGAACACGATTTACGGCGTTCTTACTCAGCCGTATCAGTTCTCGGGAGCATATGGATATGTAAATTTGGGCACATATTCACAGACAGTCACTCAGAGCGTCAAGGACGCAGTAACACTTTACTTTACAGAACCCGAATCCTTTACTCAGGGTTACGTTGGTTTCTGGGGTGACGGATACAGCAACCACTTCTACAAATAAGAAATTACAGTCGGCGTACTGCCGGCTGTTTTTTGTTATCGGCAGCGGGTTGATTTTGTATCGGAAATATGATATAATTTCAGAGTAATGCAAACTGCATTTGCTCACCATATATATAAACGACACAGAAGGCTGAAATGTAACATTTTTTTGAAAAAAACGGAGGTATAATATGAAATTTATATGCTATCCTAAATGTACAACCTGCCAGAAGGCAAAAAAGTGGCTTGACGACAAAGGAATGTCCTATGAGCTCAGGGATATCAAGGAGTATAATCCTTCACTTGATGAGCTCAGGGAATGGCATAAGCTCAGCGGTCTTCCTCTGAGGCGTTTCTTCAATACAAGCGGACTTATCTACAGATCAATGGATCTCAAGAATAAACTTCCCGAAATGTCAGAGGAGGAGCAGCTCAGACTGCTTGCTTCCGACGGTATGCTTGTGAAGCGTCCTCTTGTGATCGGCGACGGCTTTGTGCTTACAGGATTTAAGGAGGATGAATGGAAGGAAAAGCTGCTGTAACTGCGCGGAAAATAAATATGAAACAATACGAATACGATGCCGTAATACACAAAGAAGAGGACCATGGCGGATCCTACGTGGTTTTTCCGTGGGATTTGCGGAAGGAATGCGGAAAGGGACGCCTGAAGGTGCACGCGGAATTTGACGGTATTCCCTACGACGGCA
>CAMYYQ010000260.1 GCA_947303535.1 uncultured Ruminococcus sp. | reverse complement strand
GGTAATATAGCAAAGTATCCACAATACAAGTGTACCTGCAAATGCGGCAGTTCTTTTACGTTTTCCCTTTCTGAAAATAATGAGCAGCAGAAACAGCGGTATCCCGACAATTACAAGTACTATTGCCGCAACTGTGAGCATTTCCCCCAGTGAAAACGGAAATACTCCTGTAACGAATGAGACTGCACCCGATATGTAATGAAATATCTTTTCCACGTAAAAATCAGAAAAAGCCGTACTGAAACGCGAAATTACATTCAGAAGTACCATGACCGCTATAATAATAAGCGGTATGCTGTACCTTTTTTTCATCTTTCTCCCCCTGTTCGTTTGGAAATAACCTGATTAATGCATCGCACTAATTATACCATATTTCATTAAAATAATCAACAGGAAATTTTCCCATAACAAGAAGCGGACAGCTTTTGCTGTCCGCGCAAACGTTATGCAGTTGTAGTTACCGTTGTCTGAGTATCAGTCGATGATGTAACAGAAGCGGCAGCTGTTTCGGAAGTTCCCTGCTCCAATGATATCTCCGCAGTTTTCATCTCGGTAAATCTCATTGTCAGCTTATTGTTGGGCATATCAAACCCACTGAGCAGACCGTCCTTGTCAACGGTAAGAGTGTAATCTCCCCCGTCAAGTGTACCTTCTATTTTCAGTGTATCGCCGTCCTCTTTGCCGCTGAGTTCCTCAGTCTTGGCATTTTCATCGACTGCCTTCATGAGATTGAGCATCATAGCCTTTACAGGCACAGCCGACTGGGGAACTGAAAAGGTCAGTCCCTTATATGAAGCTATAACGCTTCCCTCGCTGAATTCCAGCTTTACGCCGCTGAGGGTATTTGGTTCGGAGAACTCTATCTCCCACACTCCCTCGCCGAAGCGCTTGATACTGCCCTCAGCTTCAAGGCGGTCAAGAGTAATGCTGACAGATGCAGAAAATGGAATTGAAAGCCCGTTCTTCCGCGAACTCCTGCTGCCGGCAGGTACTGCGCAGGCTGTCAGGCACAGTACCACCACCAATGTTGATACGAATGTAAAAACTCTTTTCATAATACCAGCTCCGTTCATAGTAATGAAAATACATTTTCACATCCTGCCGTATTCATACGGTCATATTTTTCTTCTTTTCCTTTAGTATACCGAATGCATCAGGAAGATTGCCGATTATATCCCTCGGCAGCATTGCTTCCATACTCAGCTTCTGTGCCGCGATATCACCTGCAAGTCCGTGCATATATACGCCTGCGCAGGCACCGTCAAAAATGCCGCAGCCCTGTGCGACAGCAGAGCCTATGATACCTGCAAGAACATCGCCGCTGCCGCCAACGCTCATACCTGCATTACCTGTATGATTTGCCGCTGTGTATCGGCTGTCAGCCACAACAGTTCCGCCGCCCTTGAGCACTACGGTGATACCGTACTGCTCTGCATACTTTTCCGCAGCAAGCAGTCTGTTCTCGGATATCATCTGCGTATCACAGTTGAGAAGCCTTGCCATCTCTCCCACATGAGGAGTTATAATGATGTCTGTACGCTTCTTCATTAAAATATCTATGTCCTTTGCTATGCAATTTATTCCATCAGCGTCTATTATTACAGGACACTCCGCATTTTGTGTCACAAATTTTGTAAGCTCGATGGTATCTGGAGTCACACCCATTCCGCAGCCAATAACTATTGCTGTAGCTTTTTTCATAGCCGCCGACAACGGCTCGCAGCTGCTGTCATACAGCATAAATCCGTAATCATCGCTGTCAAGCTCGATAAATGTAGCCTCAGGAGCAAGTACAGATACAGTGTCTATGCACTTTTCAACGGAAGCCACCCTGACAAGTCCTGCTCCGCTGCGAAGTGCGCCAAGTGCTGCAAAAGCCGCTGCTCCGCGCATAGAGGAGCTTCCTGCTATAATGAGGACTGTTCCGAAGCAGCCCTTATGAGCATCTCTCTCCCTTTTCTGAGGATATGCAGCAAGGAAATTACGCTCTATCCTGAAATATTTGCGTTCGCCCTCAAGTATTTTAAGAGCTTCTTTAGGTATGCCTATATCTGCAATAGTGATCTTTCCGCAGTATTTTTTCAGTGGGAACTGAGACATACCCGATTTTATAAATCCGAAGGTCATAGTCTCATCTGCCTTGAAGATACCTGTGGAGATAGTACCCGATGCACTGTTTCCGCCGCTGGGAACATCTACGGCTATCCTGTAAGCCGCAGTACCTATGCCGAATATCCCCATTATATCCTTGTCAAGACTGCCGTGGAAGCCTGTGCCGAAAACTCCGTCAACAAGCACCTGCGCACCTACTACAGCACCCTTTATGAGTCCCATGCGCTTCTTCTCGGCATTGAGGATATCATCGAGAGGATTATGCTCATTGCTGTCATCAGAGGAATCGGGCTTTCTTGGCTGGATAGTCATATAATCAAGCTCAGCCGCTTCTATAGCAGCTTCAACATTACCGCTGCGGAATCCTTCGATAAAGCTTATCTTTTCTCTCGGCAGCCTGCTCATCATTTCCTGAGCAAGAGGAGTTTTCGGCAGTCCGCCTATATGAATGATCGTCAGCTTATAGCCCTTATACAGGAGAATATCAGCCGCAGCAAAACAGTCTCCGCCGTTGTTTCCCGTACCTGCAAGAAATACTACCGAGCAATCTTCGGGACTAAGCTTTGCTTCATTGCGACAGTAGCCGTCAATAAGCTCTGCAAGCTTTCTTCCTGCGTTCTCCATGAGCTGTCTTTTCGATACCCCCAGCTTCTCGGAACGCTCCTCAAGTCTCCCCATTTGCTTCGGTGTTACGATCTGCATATCCATACCTCCATTTCAAAAATTAAGATAAGATCATTTTCTTTCGTAGATATTTCCCCTCTGATCGTCTATCCATTTAAACTGAGGATATTCGCTGAGAAGATCCTCTCGTATGTATAAACGTTCATAATAGTTATTGAAATCAAGTTTATAAAACACATTGAATTGAAGCATATAAACAGGAAGGTATCTTACGCCTTCAAGTGTTTCCTCGTCATATACCTCATCAATAGGACAATAATCAAGTATGAAATCAGGAAGTCCCTTCTCCCTCCAGCTTGCAAATACAGCATCAACGTCTTCTTTATACTTATAATGCATATAAAGATCATCAGGACAGTCAACATTGAAATTCATAAATATATTCCTGTCAAAATACGGCTGTATCATGGCAGGATCGCCCATGAGATATGTGCTGTTGCTTTCTATCTCTCCGTGATTGGAAGGGATCTCAAGCACCTTGAAAAGAGAATCTCCGTCTTTATTGTACTTAACGGTCCATTGAGCCATTATTTTCCTGTCTTCAAGGTGGTTTTCCTTTATAATCTCAGCATACTTGCT
>CAMYYQ010000259.1 GCA_947303535.1 uncultured Ruminococcus sp. | reverse complement strand
CTGAGGCAGTGAGCTCCTTTCAGCATCCTTGCGGGTATAGTCTCCATGCCGTCTTCAAAGGTCACCTTCCTGAGTCTGTCACAGTCCTCAAAGGGGCCGTTCTCTGACTTGGATTCCACGAGGGAAGCCGGCAGAGTCAGTTCTTTCAGGGATGTGCCGCTGAATGCATATCCTCCCATCTGCTCAAGTGCAGGGGGAAGGGTGATTTCACTGAGAGAGGTGCATCCTCTGAATGCACTCTGACCTATGTATGTTACTGTATCAGGGAAGACAACTGTCTCAAGGGAGGTGGCGTATCCCAGTATGCACGGAGATACTTCCTCTGTACCCTCTGCGAAGGTTGCTTTTCTGAGGGTTGTACAGCCTTTGAACGCATAATCGCAGATGCCGAGTGAAGCGGGAAGGATCACCTCTGTGATGCCTGTGCCGGCGAATACTTCTTCATCAAGGCTTTTCAGTCCCTCCGGAAGGGTTATGGAAGTAAGACCTGAGCAGCCCCTGAAGGCATATTCCTCTATTGTTTCCAGCGTATCCGGAAGGATAACGGAGGTGATACCGGTATTGTTCTCAAATGCTGATTTGCCGATCCTGGTCACTGTTTTTCCGTCGATCTCTTCAGGGATAGTTACTGTCTTATCTGTGCCGGTATATCCGGTGATACAGATACCGCTGTAATTCTTCTCGTATAGGAATCGTACAGGCGATCATTGAGGATGCTGTAACTGCGGCAATGATTTTTGCATATCTTTTCTTCATATTACCACTCCTCGGATAATTATTCACGGCATAATGACCGCTGATACTATTGTATACCTAATTGCAGAATAATGAAATAGTATTTTCCGAAAATCGTTAAAATATTGAAATCCACGCATATTATTATTGACTTATTTGTGACAACTCATAATACAACTCTTTAAAACCTGTGCAGCAGGGGCGTATATTATCGGTGAGCTTACTGCTGACGGCTGCTGTCCGCTCTTCTTTATCCCTTCATGGGAATGTTGTATACTGATAATAATACAATAACTGACTTATATATGTGCATAGTATGGAGGTGAGAAGAAACAGGACATAAACAGCACCGGTGCTGCTATGTATACGCATATATCTGTCACAGAGGGGGCCAGCGGAAAGTGCAGTTTTCTTTTCCTCACATTTTCAGGCTTACTGTTACTAAGGAAAAGTTGCACAGATGCAACTTACATATAAAAAAACGCAACATACTACCGTTATTTTGCATCTTACCTAAAAATTATTGACTATTCGGGAGGCCTGAGGCTATAATGTAGAAAACAAATACAACGGTGATTTTCACTGCCGGCTTTTTATCAGACTATCAGTTTTTGCAGGACCCTGCGGCCGATGCCGTCAGGAGTCAGTTCTTGAAAGGATCATTGAAAATGAAGTACCCGCATATTCAGCAGCACGACGAATGCGACTGCGGCGCAGCGTGCCTGTCCATGATATCCAGCTACTACGGAGCAAACTATAAAACAGCAAGGATCAGAGAACTTATAAAAGTTGACACTCAGGGAGCTAATTTCCTCGGCCTTACAAAGGGCGCGAACAGCCTTGGCTTTGATACGGAGGCCCTTGAAGGCAGCTATGAGGAGCTCACAGACGGGATCCGCAAGGGCGAGATCCGGTTCCCCTTTATAGCGAGGATCATCAACGAACTTGGTTTTGAGCATTTCATCGTGGTCTATGCGATAGACGATGATACTGTTGTCACGGGCGATCCCGGCCGTGCAAAGATAACGAAGATGGATACCGGAGTATTCAGGGAGCAATGGCAGGAGCAGATACTCACTCTTGCTCCCAACAGGAATTTTGAACGTGTCAATGAAGTAAAGGGATCATTCAGAAAGTATTTCAGATTCATAACCGTTCAGAAAAAAATGCTTGCGTTTATCTTTGTCATCTCACTTGTGGTAACCCTTGTGAACATCTCGGGAATATTTTTCTTTGAGTACGTGTTCAACTATGCGACGGCTGAATCATCCGAAAGCATACACGATGAACATGATCATGAAGGACATGACCATGATGACTGCGACGGGGAATGCGATGAAGAGACAGACAATAAATTCCTCGGCAAGGTAGGTTCCATGTTCCTGAAGCTTGAGGAAAAAACGGATATCATTTTCAAAAACCTTGCAACTGTCTGTATTTCAGTCATACTCCTGTATCTGCTGAGATGCCTTATCAATATCTACAGAGGATATCTGCTTGCAAGGACTGCAAAGCTGGTGGATGTCTCACTTACAACGAGCTATTACGATCATCTTATCGATCTTCCCATGGACTTCTACGGCACGAGGAAGACCGGAGAATATATGTCACGGTTCAATGATACCTCAAAGATCAGGGATGCCATATCCACTACGACACTTACCATCATGCTTGACACCATAATGGCCGTTGCCTGCGGAGTTGTGCTCTACAAGATCAACAGGATACTGTTCCTGATAACTTTAGGCATGATCGCTCTGTATGCCCTGGTGATGTATCTGTTCAGGAGGCCCATAAAGAACGTGAATCATGTGCTTATGGAAGACGAAGCGCAGGTCACATCCTATCTGAAGGAATCAATTGACGGAATAGAGACCATAAGGTCATACGGCAGTGAGACTGCTGCCAAAAGCAAGACAAAAAGTCTGTATGAGGCCTTTGCAGACAAGAACGTAAAGGCTGCTGCGATATACATAACACAGGAATCCATCGTGACCACAATAGAATCCGTGGGCATAGTAGTTCTCCTGTGGATAGGCGCATATCTCTGCGGAAAGAGCATCATCACCCTGGCAGACCTTGTGATATTCTACTATCTTATCGGGTATTTTATCTCACCCGTAAAGAACCTTATCAATCTGCAGCCCGAATTGCAGACGGCAGCTGTTGCGGCTGAGCGTCTCAATGATATCATGGATGTGGATACGGAAGCAGATTCCGGACCGGCAGTGCCCATGATGAACGCCGATATAAAGGTGGAGAACGTGGATTTCAGATACGGCTACAGGGAGCTTGTGTTAAAGGACGTAAGTATGTGCTTCAGAGCAGGCACGAAAACAGCGATCGTCGGCGAGACCGGCTGCGGAAAGACTACTCTTGTAAGGCTGCTCATGGCCTTTGAAGAGCCGGAATCAGGCTCTGTGACCGTAGGCGGTAATGACCTTTACGGTTATTCTCCCGCATCTGTCAGAAAAAAGATAGCCTATATCTCACAGGATATATTCATGTTCTCTGACAGCATCTACAATAACCTGAAAATCGGAAATGAAGCTATCAGCGATGAAGAGGTGGAGGATATCTGCCGTAAATGCGGCATTGACAGTTTTATCCGCTCTCTTCCCATGGGCTATGAAACAGTCCTTG
>CAMYYQ010000258.1 GCA_947303535.1 uncultured Ruminococcus sp. | reverse complement strand
GCATATCCGGACCAAGATTTAACAAGTTTTAAAGAAAAACTTTCAAGCTTGTTATTAAACAAAGAAATAGCGGATTTATTTGACGAAAAAAATATTGTCTTTAACGAAAAAGAGTATGTTGATAAATTTGAGCCGATGACCTGTATAATTTCCATTGAGAAACTTGAAAACGGCGGGTATGGCGATATCAGAATAGTTGCAGGAAATAAAGCTTACGTTGAATCAATAGAAGATCCTAACCATGTATCGTCTTCGTCTATGCTGAACAACAAGTTCGTGCCAAACAGCCTGTATGAAAAATATATCCCGAAAGATCTGAATTTCGAGGATTCTGTTTATAATTCCGCTGTTAAAAAGAAGATAATGCATACATATATCCACCCTGAGAGATATGATTTCTGGATAAATATGGTCATGATGCCGCTTGCATCAGATGATCCTAATATGGGATACTGCTCATATTCTCAGGAGATAACTATAAAAAGCAATGCGGATATGATGTCAAATACATCGGCTGAAACAGCGGCTGCCGTTATCAAGACCTGCATAAAGCTCAGGAGTACCGATAATTTCACTGAGACAATGAAAGAGATCATAAACGATATCAGAGAGCTTTGCTGCGCAGATCACTGCTGTATCCTGCTGACTGATTTCAAGGAGAGAGAATGTTCTGTCCTTGCCGAATCGCTTTTTGATCCTGAGAGAACTAAGAATATGGATTATTACATCAAAGAGGGATTCTTTGATGTTGTTGAATCGTGGAAAAACACTATTGCAGGCAGTTCTTGCCTTATTGTGCAGGACGAAAAGGATATGCAGGTGTTAAAGGAAAGAAATCCTGTATGGTACGATTCTCTCATGGAGGCAGAGGTTAAAAATGTGGTATTGTTCCCGCTGAAGCATAATAATGAAGTTCTTGGCTATATCTGGTCGGTAAATTTTGATACGGAACAGACTACCAAGATAAAGGATACTCTTGAGATAACCTCTTACTTCATAGCTTCCGAGATAGCCAATTATCAGCTTCTCAACAAACTTGAGATACTCAGCTCGGTAGACCTTCTTACGGGCATATATAATCGTAACGCCATGAATAACCGTATTTTCAATATAACTTCGGGAAGAGTTCCCTCACCGCGGCAATTCGGTATAATTTTTGCCGACCTTAACGGTTTGAAGCAGAAAAACGATGAAGAGGGACATGTAGAGGGAGATAAGCTCCTTAAAGGAGCAGCAGCACTGTTGAAGGAGACCTTCCCCGAATGTGAGATATACCGTGCAGGCGGCGATGAATTCATGCTTATCGCTGTTGATGTCTGTGAAAGGATCCTTAAAGAGCGTGTGGAAAAGCTCAGGAAAGACTCCGAGGACCCTGATAATATCAGCTTTGCGCTTGGTCTGTATTGTGACGACAATGGTGGTGATATACGTGCAGCCATGAGAACAGCAGATGAGAGAATGTATGAGGACAAGAAGCGTTATTACGGAAAATATCCCGAGCGAAAGCGAAGATAAAATAATTTCCTTTATCAAAGTGGTATTTATATGAAAGTCAAGCCCCAAGGCAGTTCAATTGCTTCGGGGCTTATATATTTAATATGAGCGCAGCGAATACATTAATTCTCAACTCTCAACTTTTTAAAGTATTTAAAGCCGATTATTCCTGCGGCTGCAATGACCAGGCAAAGTATCTGATTAAGTGATACTATCTTACCGTTGTGAGAAGCGCGGAGAAAATCAAGTCCGCCTTTGCCGAGTACAGATGCGATTATCACGAAAAGCTCGGTGTTTTTGCTTTTTCTCATATAGAGTATAAGTCCAACAGCGAAGATGACGAAGAACAGGATAGTTTCTGCAAGCTGTACGGGAAAAACACATATGTTGCCTGTGTGTTTGCCTGTATACTCAATACATAACGGTCCGTGGTAGGCTATTCCGCGGCAGCAGCCTGCGCACAGACAGCCTATCTTTGATATGCTGTACATCAGCGGCACAATGAGAGTGCAGCTTGTGAGCATAGTCCTGAATTCGCGGCGGTCTCTGCCTATAAGAGCTATAGTCACAACGGCAGCAAACATACCGAAAAGTCCGCCTATGGAGGAAAGACCCATGCCCTTTCCGAAAGTAGTTATATAAGTGAGCAGCAGACCGAAGAATATGCTCATAAAAGGTGCGAGCAGGGAAAGATATCCTGCCATATGCTTTCTGACTCCGCTTTTTATGTTCAGAAAAAACATAGAACCGATACCAGCTGCAAACGACAGCATTATCATTATGGCATAAGGCGGTATTTTGCCCCAGTCAGTATCAATGTGTAAAGTCATAATATCATCTCCAAAGCCGTATTATCCAGGGATATTGTGGCAGCTGTCCAGAACTTCTCCTGTTATCAATCCGCAGGCAGCCATTGCGAGCATTATTCCGATAAAGAAAAGTACGCCGAATATGATGTAAATTATCATAAGCACTTTTCCGAATGTGTTCTGCGGATGATTGACGCGGACTATTATCATAAGTACAAGAGCAGCTATCCAGCACGGAAATGTCAAAGCAGGTGCTACAGACGAGATAAGAAATCCCAGACCTATAAGTCCTAAGGATATGCCGCACATGGTATTTGCTTTGTTCTCGTCCTGAGCATTGCTCTGAGCGTATGGCATATAATTAGGCGGATAATAGTTGGTTACAGGTCTGTCGAAGCTGAAGACCACCTCATCGCTTCCGCTGAACGACATGAGATAGTAGTATTCCTCCCTCGTAAGATAGTGGAACCATCTTCCGTCCATTGTTTGTATGAAGAAATGTCTCTGCAATGTCTCTATATCGACTCCCTCAGGAGCGAATATCGCAGGAATTCCCTGGACCATATCGTATGTACAATCCTTGACCTCATAAAAGTGTATTTTCATAATACTGCCTCCCCATTGGCTTTCATTGATTATATTTTACATTATCCTCTGTGTTTTTTCAAGATGACAAGAATAATTTATTCAGTGACATTTGTAATCAATTTTTATTATTGACTAACGTGCTGTAAACTGCTATAATTTATATTGGAGTGTGTATTGAACACAAATTAACGGAGGCTTTATTATGCGTTTTTCTATTGAAGATCTATCAAAAAAGTTTGACGATAAACAGGTACTAAGAGATATAACATTCACCTTTGAATCAGGCAAGATATACGGACTTCTTGGCAGGAACGGAGCAGGAAAGACTACTCTTTTCAACTGCATAAACGGTGATATCACTTCTGATTCGGGAAAGTATACGCTTCTTACGGATACAGGCAGCAGAGACCTTGTTCCCGAGGATATAGGATATGTGCTTTCAACGCCTACAGTTCCCGAATTTCTCACAGGACGAGAGTTTTTGAAGTT
>CAMYYQ010000257.1 GCA_947303535.1 uncultured Ruminococcus sp. | reverse complement strand
TGCGGCAGAAATCTCAGCGGTGTAAACGCAAGATACGTGCGTCTTGAAATGCGCACCTCAACTCAGGACAACAGCGGCGGCGCAAGAGTTTATGAGCTTGAGATATGGGGCAATAACGGCAAACCGCCTGTCCCGAAAACTGCGTATAAGAACTACGGCTGCAGCAGCTATAACTTCATGCGCGGCGAGATACGCAAGGACGACAGCGGAAAAACCGCTATCGGATATATCACCGACGGCTCTTACATAGTTTTCCGCAAGCTTGATTTTGAAAGCGGGGCAGAGGGCTTTAAGGTACGTGCGGCAAGTGCAACAGACGGCGGTACTATCGAGGTGCGTTTAGGCTCTGCCGACGGCGATATCATAGGCAAATGCGATGTTCCGACTACAGACGGCTGGGACGAGTATGTTGACCTTGAATGTGCAACAACTCAGTGTACGGGCGAGCATGACGTTTATCTTGTATTCCGCGGCGGTGACGGATATCTTTTCAATGTGAATAACTTTAGTTTTTACGGTCTTTCAGGGGATGTAAACGGCGATAGGGAAGTGGACATATTCGATGTCCTCCGTTTCAGAAAGGCACTTATCAAGCAGACAGAACTCAGCGGTCTCGGACTGTCCAATTCTGATCTGAACAATGATACCGAATCAAATGTAGCAGACTTGCTGCTATTACAAAAATTCATGTTGGGAAATAACTGACCTGTAGGGGGGACGATGCTTGCATCGCCCCCCCTGCTTTGCTTCGATACGTTTTGTCGGGCTGATGTAGGTCATACGGGCGGCGTGTCATTTAGAATTTATGTGTGATTTGCGGGCAAACAATGTTCGCCCCTACATTGTGCTAATGCTACTCTCATCGAGAGGTACGGGCGCGCGGAACGCGCCCCTACTACTCGCTAATCACTGGCGGACTGCCAAATAAGCAGTGCCCCAAATCTGTGATTTGGCTGGCAATGCTATATGCAGAGCTGGTAGCCCCTACAAGCTAACGGCTTAGCTCTTAGTTCTTAGTTCTAAGCTCTGCAATCATGAAAAAGCCGCTTCCGACGTTGGTATCGAAAGCGGCTCATATTTTATTTATCAGTCTGCCAGTATCTTCTTGCGGAACTCTATCACATCAAATACATCAGTATTTCCGTCGCCGTTAAGGTCAGCGGACTTATACTGCTTTTCGTTGAATGTATAAGTACCGTGGATATATCTGTTCATAAGAACAAGGTCGCCTACGTTGAACTGTCCGTCACCGTTGAGGTCGCCGTTCTTATATGCAAGGCTGTCGTCTATCTCCTCGAACTTCAAGCCGTACATCTGAGCATATGCCTCAGCAGTAGAGCCCTTGTAGCCGTGAATGACTGTATCGCCCAAAGGTCTGCTGTTAAGCTCCTTGAGCTCATAAGCATATGTTCTGACCTCTGTATAGTTTGGTCTGAATTCGCTGCCGTGAATACCTACAAGTTCATCGGCAGATTCAAAATGGGTTTTGCGTATAGTCTGATCGCCTGCGCAGATCTCACATTCGGGGTCATAGATATAAACATCACGGAGGAATACTGCGTTCTTGAATGCATCATAATCCAGCACATGAGAGTAAACATCTGCTCTCTTGCAGTTCTGTGTGGTGTCGTTTATCATTTCCCAGCCCATTTTTGTAATGCTTGCAGGGACAGTGATATTTCCGTATGCAGGGATACTTGCAACGCCCTCTGTACCCTCTTTGATATTGATATCCTTTACCTTTGGGTCAACATCGACCAGCCAGCCGTCAAAATAACCCAGTCCGTTTTCGTATTTAACGCCGGGAGTCTCATAGAATGCGTTGCAGCCGACGTGCTTGACGCTTGCAGGGATATTTATATCAGTCAGCGATACACAGCCGTTGAACGCATTATCACCTATTATATCAAGCTCGCTCGGCAGCTTTACGCTTTTCAGCTTGCTTGAACCGCAGAAAGCATTTCTGCTGATGAATGTGATACCGTCGGGCAGTTCTATGCTCTCAACGTTTTTGAGACTGTGGAATGCGCCTGTGCGGAGCTTCTTAACGCTGTCGGGGACTGCTATCTTTGTCTTTTCGTAATTTGACGGGACCTTGATAAGCTCTGTCATGTCCTTGGTGTAGATTATTCCGTCAACAGATACAAAATACGGATTATCTTCGCTTACCTCATAATATGCGGTATTGTCATACTGTAGATCGTAATTTACATCAATGGACTCTATACTTGCAGGAAGCTTTACTGTGCCTGCATTGAGATTGCAGTTCATAACAAATCCCGTTACAGGTACGCCCTTTATTTCGGCGGGTATCTCAACGTCCTTTGGAGCGGCATTATGACTGCCGTTTAATCTTGCAGTTGCAACAGATTGACCGTATATCCAGTATGTTACGTCTCCCTCGTCGTATATCTCAGGACCTACATTAGCTGACGGAGGTACGAAAGCATCAAATACTCTTCTGTACTTGCGTGCGTAGTCCTCGGCTGTAGAGCCCTCATATCCGCGGATAATGGTATCATACTTTGCAGGATTGCCTATCTTTATGGGAGCATTGTACACCTTTTCTACAGGCTGTGCAACTGCAACACCTGAGTTGTCCTCAGTATTCTGAGAAAGTTTTTCCCTATATTTCTCCATGTATGCTTCAACTTTTTCTTTGAATTTTGAATCAGTGCTCGAAGTGTTGACAGAATGAGGTATGGCAGTTATTTCACCTGCATCGTCATCTTCTTCATCAATTTCGACTATTGAGGTGTTTATAGCTTTTACAATAGAGGTAGCTGTAGTATTTGTGGAAGTTACGCGAATATGATTTATATTATAATCAGTTTCTTCGGTATTTTCCTCTTCCTCAGGAGCTTCCTTTGGCTCTCTCCAGTATGAGGGGATAGTTACTGCATCGTCCTCTATCTTGCAGTTGCGGTCAGTTATCCATACTTCTTTTACAGTCGGACAGCCAAGAGTTCTTGCAGGGATAGCAGGACAGTGGAATTCTACAAGCTCTAAAGGCATATACAAGCCCAAAGCAAGGTATCTTCCCAAGTGGATAACAGAATCAGGTACAGTGATAACTTTCAGCTTGTTCTTTGAGATGAAAAGTCCTTCGATAGTACCTACTGTGCCCATACGTATATCAGCACGTTCTATATCGTTATCAGCTCCTACAGCCCACTTGTCAACGTAGTGTATGCCGTCCTCGTTTTCGATAGCTCCCGAATCCTTGAAAGCATCATTATATATATAATCAACAGAGCCGGGTATCCTTATGCCTTTCAGAGCCTTTGTGCCTGCGAAAGTGTACGTGTTTATAGCCTTTACTCCGTCAGGTATATTGACAGATTCAAGGCTTGTACAGCCTATAAAAGCTCCCGTGCCTATCTCTCTTACGTTA